>NZ_JBSFNQ010000008.1:0-150859 GCF_053981115.1 Streptomyces sp. NPDC003691
CTGCGCCTCAAACGCCGGCGGGGCTGAAAAGCTTGTGACCGTTGCTACGTGGGGTCGTGACCCGCCTTGTCTGGGCTCGGGTGGGTCGTGGGCCTCCGGGCTCACCTCCTCGCCACGTGCGATGCACCGCCCTGAAGCGCATCGGTCATGTCGCCCGTGGCTGCGGGGGCGACCCTGCACCCCACTCCCACGTGATCCCGACTTGAGCAGCCGGTCAATGTCCCTGGTGGTGTCGCCGTCACCGGGGGAGGACAAATCTTGCGGTCACCCACCCCCGGAGGGTGCGCCCCACTCGGGGTGCGGTCACCCACCCCCGGGGATGTGTTCACCCCGGAGTACGGGCTTACCTGTCGGCGGCTTGGGGTCCGGGGCATCCATGCAACGGGTCCGTGGGGAGGGGGGTGCAGGGTCGCCCCCGCAGCAGGCTGCGACAAGCAGGGACGCGCTTCAGTGGCGGTGCATCGCAGCCTGCGAGGAGGTGAGCCCGGAGGCCACCGACCTGCCCGAACCAGACAGGACCGGGTGACGACCCCACGGAGAACGGGACTCGACCACCGTTGAAGAACCCGCACCGGGCAAGGGCCGCAGGCACGAGTACCCAGGGGCGCGAGGAACTGCGCGACCAGCCACCAACGACCCGCAGCCGGACACGCGGAAACGGCACCCACGGCGCCCCGGGCCCCGGGCCCAACGCGCACGCACCACGCAGGTGCGGCACCCCCAGGGGCCCCCTGGACCACAGGCCCCTCAGCGGGAGGCGGCCCCGTCGAACCAGCGGTCGCGGGCGAGTTCGGCGGTACGGGACGGGTCCTCCAGCAGCGCCGCGACCTCGAAGCGCCGCGGCCACTGCCCCGCCGCCCAGGCCAGCCCCGCCGCCACACCCTCCACCGTCGCCGCGTGGACCACCCCGTCGGGCGTGCGCCGCCAGTCCAGCTCCACGCCCCCGGCGACCAGCTCCTCGTGCTCGACGTACGTCTCCGGTACCGCGGGGCCCAGCAGCACCCGTACCGACTCCGGTACGTCGTGCTCCTCCCCCTCCGTCCCCACCTCGGCGGAGACCGACTCGCTCAGCTTCCGTACCTGGAACAGCTCCGCCAGGTCCGCCGCCCGTTCCGGGCCCACCGGCAGCAGCGGCAGCCCGCCCGCCAGCGGAATCAGATCCGGTACGTCCGCGACGACCGCGTCCGCCGCGTCCACCACCCGCACCTCGCCGTCGACGACCGCCCGCAGCTCGTCCGGGAGCGTCACCTGCTCCGGATCCAGCTCGGCCAGCGCCGAGTACAGGCCGTGCAACTGCGCCGCGCCCACCGGCAGCTCAGGGTCGGCCAGCCGGCCCAGCAGCTCCGCGCCGCCGCCCGGCTCGTCGAGCAGCGCGGCGACCGTGGTCCGTACCCCCAGTGCCCGCAGCACCTGGGCGTCGTCGAAGCCGGTCGCGTCCACCGCCTCGTACAGCCCCGCCAGCAGCGGATCGCCGCCCGCGGCCCGCAGACCCGCCGGGCGCCGGCCGTCCAGCACCGGATGGTCGCGCAGCCACCACGCCGTATACGGCCGTACGGTGTCGGTCGTGCCGTCCGGCAGCAGCACCCGCACGGGCTGCGTCAGCGCGTCCCGCAGCGGCGGCCGGGCCAGCAGGGCCAGCGCCTGCGGCCAGCAGTCGTCGTCGACCAGGTCCAGATCCCGTACGGCCACCAGCTCCGTCGCCACCGGCGGCACCGGCGTCTCCGGCAGCCGGTCCAGCACGTCCTCGCACCACACGTCGACCGCGTCGAGCAGCCCGGCGTCGTCCGGCTCGGCCCAGTCGCCGTCGCGCGGCTCCAGTTCGTCCGGGTCCAGGACGATATCGGTGGCCCGGACCAGGGTGAAGTTCGCCAGCACCCCGCAGGCGGCCAGCGGCTGCTCGCCCCACCGCGCGGCCAGCTCCGCGTCGACAAACGCGAGCGCGTCCTCCCGCATCACCGCCGCGAAGGCGCTGCCGGGCAGCACCAGCTCCCCCGCCGGAGCGGTCTCCCCGTCCTCGTCGGGCAGCGCGAGGGCGCCGAGCCACGGCTCGTCACCGGGCTCCAGCTCCGCGTCCCGGACCAGGGCCAGGACCGTATCGGCCAGTTCGTCGGCGTCCAGGGCGCCGTCCGCGTCCTCGTCGCCGTACCAGACGTCGCCCGCCTCCAGCGACCCGGCGACAGCGGCCCGCACCTGCGGGGTCGTCAGCACGGCCCGGGGCGTCGCGGGCAGCGCGCCCAGCTTCTCCAGCAGCGGGTGCGCGGCATCCTCGTGACAGACCTTCAGCCCGAGACGGGCCAGCCTGCGCTGCGCCTCGGCGTCGGAGTCCGGCAGCGGCAGCAGGACCTGCCGGGGGCCGATGACGGTACGGCCGTCGGCCAGCGGCACCGGGAGACCCGTCAGCCGGTCCGGGTCGACGCCCGCGAGGCTGTCGTACAGCCGCCACCACCAGCCCGGCTCCCGCTCCAGGCCCGCGAGCCGGTCGACCGCCTCGGTCAGCGGCACCCGGGCCACTCCGACGGTCCGCAGCTCGGCCCGCCGCTCCAGACCGGCGGGCAGCAGGGTGGGCAGGACATCGGCCAGTACGCGCACGGTGTCGGCGCCCGCACCCTCCAGGACCTCCGCCTCCACCGGCCGCAGCGCACCCGGCCGGTCCGTCTCCGGCAGCCCGGTCTCCTCGAACTCGGTGGTCCCGGCCGCTTCGGGGCGGGGCGCGGCCGGCTCCAGGAACGCGGTGCGCGGCAGCAGCTTCAGGATCTCCGCGCGCAGCGACCCGTCGAGCGCGCCCTTGCCGAGCGGGCCCGGCACCAGGTCGATGGTGGCCGTCGAGACCGGCTCCCAGGCGCCCAGCAGTTCGGCGTAGGCCTGCGCGGCCTGCTCCACGAGGAAATCCGTCAGCGGGCCGGGCGCCGGATGGCGGCGGGTCGTGTCCAGCGGCAGCGAGGCGATCAGCAGCGCGGGTACGCCGAGGGGCTCGTCCGTCGGCGTCGGGGCATGCACCACGGGCTCGGTCGCCGGGCGCACGGGCGCACCCTCACCGTCCACCGGCACGGCCCAGGTCACCGACCAGTGGGGGCGCAGCTTCTCCTCGACCGGACGGTCCTTCAGCAGCGCGGGGGCGGTGGCCCCGTGGCGGCTGACGGTACGCCAGCGGGTCCCCTCGCGGGGGGCGGTTCCGGTGCCGTTCCCCGTGCCGGGCGCGGTTCCGGAGTCCTCGATCCGGACATACGGGCCTTCGGCGGCCCGGGTCAGGGTCCGCACCCCGTCCGGCGTGTCGATCACGATCTCCGACAGGCCGGTGAGGGTGAGCAGCAGCGCGTCGTCGACGGAGCGCAGCAGCCTGGCCGCCAGGTCGGCGGCCGCGCCGTCGCGCAGCGGGAGCACCACGACCGTGTCGTAGCCGTCGGGAGCGGTGCCCTCGGCGGGCAGCGGCAGCCGGAGCGTCGGGACATGGCCGTCGCGGCGCTTCAGCTCTTCGGCGAGGCCGGCGGGGCCGGCGGGGGCGCCGGGGCTGTCGGGGGCTTCGGCCGCGGCGGCCTCCGCGAGGGCCCGTGCCTCGGCCAGCGACCAGCGGACGCCGCCGTGCCGCCCGAGGACGGCGGGCTCGTCGCTGACCGCCAGCACGGCGGCGAACCCGACACCGAACCGGCCCACCGTGCCGCTGCTCTCGTCCCGCTTCGCCGAGGCGCGCAGGGTGCTCAGGGACTCGACCCCGGCCGCGTCGAGCGGTGCGCCCGTGTTCGCAGCGGCCAGCGTGTTCTCACGGAGCGTCAGCCGCAGGCGGCCGGGGGTACCGGCGCGGGCCGCCGCGTCGGCGGCGTTCTGCGCCAGCTCGACGATCAGGCGGTCGCGGTACCCCCCGAGGACCAGGTCCTCCTCCGCGTTCGCGTCCTCCCGGAAGCGCGCGGGCACGGCTGCCCAGGCGTCGAGGACGCCGCGGCGGAGACGGGCGGTGCCGAAGGGGTCGGGAGTACCGGGCGCTTCGCTCATGCGCCGAAGGTACCGTGTCCCCTCCGGGGCGGTCCCTTCCCGGGGCTCTTGCGCCCGGGGCCGGCGGCCTCCCGCTGGGGCCTTGCTCCGGGGCCCCGGGGGTGTGCCTTGCCCGTGGGGTGCGGGCGGCTTCTGCGCCTCAAACGCCGGCGGGGCTGAAAAGCTTTGTGACCGTTGCTTCGTGGGGTCGTGACCCGCCTTGTCTGGGTTCGGGTGGGTCGTGGGCCTCCGGGCTCACCTCCTCGCGGCCTGCGATGCACCGCCCCCGGGGGCAGCCTTGCTTGTCGCAGTCCGCTGCGGGGGCGACCCTGCACCCCACTCCCACGTGATCCCGACTTGAGCAGCACCGCAAAGCCCCTGGTGGTATCGCCGTCACCGGGGGGAGAGATGTCTTGCGGTCACCCGGGACGGAGAGTGCGCCCCACTCGGGGTGCAGGCACACCCCGGGGCTGTCACACGACTCCGGGCAGGGCACGCCTTGCGGTCACCGTGCCCGGAAAGTGTGTCCTTCTCCGGGGGCGAGTAGTAGAGGGGCAGCGGTTAACGCTGAGATTGATCTTGTAGTGGCGGGCCGCTTGGCCTCGTCCGGCGTGGCCGGAGGAGACCCGCGCAGGGACCCCTCCGGCCGTTGGTGCGGGTGGCCGGCGGCGAGGCTCCACAGTCGCGGGTAGCGGCGGTACAGCCGTTGGCACCAAGGGGTTCAGGCGTTCGCCGGTGAGGGAGCGGGCCGACTGGCTAGCGTGATCGTCGAGCGAGTTGTGTCTGCGGCGAAAGAATCGCGCTGTGAGTCCAGCAGCGGCCCGGAGGGGCGGGCGTCCGGCCGGTGCGCCGCGGTCGACGGACTGCCCGGCACCGGCCCCTGGGTTCACTCGGCCGGTGCGCGGGCCGAAGGGCCCGGTCGCTCAGGTTCCGCCGGGTTTGCCCGTCGAGACCAGCAGGAGGACGGACGAGCCCGGTGCCACCGGTTCTGCGCCGCCCCGGGGCTGACTGCTGATCACCTGCCCGGCGGGAGCGTTCCAGTCCGTGTGCCGCATGATCGTGCAGCTCAGTCCGAGTCCGCGCAGCAGGCTTCCGGCCTGTTCGACCGGCATGCCGGCCAGGTCCGGCAGCGCGATGCCCGCTCCCGCGGTCTGCTCCTGCTCCTGTGCCGGAGTCGCATCGGCGCTTCCGCTCTTGGGGGTGCCGGTGGCGAGCGGGGTGCACGCCCCGTTCGCCGGTGGGGACAGGGACGGGGAGGCGCCGGGCGCGGGCGGCACGGGCTTCAGCGCGAAGAACCCCACCGTGGCGAACGCCAGCACGCAGCACGCCGCGGCGCTGCCGAGGAGCGCCCGGCGGGTGCGGCTGCGGCTGACGGCTCGCTCGATCGCGGCCGCGTCGACGACCGGCGCCGTCGGCCCGTCGGCGAAGGAGGCCACCGCGGCACGCAGCTCGGCTTCGAGGCCCGGCTCGAGCGGGGCCGGTCCGGACGACGTGTTCCTCACTTCGTACCTCCGAAAGCGGCCGACGGCGTGTGCGGCGCCTGGGCGCCCGATACGGAATCGCGCAGCTTGGCCAGGCCGCGGGCGAGCTGGGACCTCACCGCACTCGGAGAGATGTCCAGGACGTCGGCGACCTGCCGGGCGTCCAGATCGTGCAGGTAGTACAGGACCACCACGCTGCGCATGCCCATCGGCAGCCCGAGCAGTGCCTCGATCAGTTCCGCGCGCAGATCCACCTGCCCGAACCGGTCCCGGGGGTCGGCCGTCTCGGGCACCCCCGACAGCCCGGGGCGCTCGCCCCGGCGCGACAGCCGCCGCCAGCGGTCGTTGGCCAGGTTGACCAGCACTTTGCGCACGTACGCCTCCGGCGAGTCCGCCACCGCGACCTTCCGCCACTGCCGGCACGCCCGCTCCAGCGCCTCCTGCACCAGATCCTCGGCCACGTGCACGTCACCGGTCAGCGCATACGCGGTGCGGAACAACGCTCCCGACCGCTGTGCGGCGAACTCCGTGAATCCGATGCCCGGACCGCTCCTGCGAAACCTCACCCGCCGACCTCCTCTCCTCATCCCGTCCCGATCACTGCCCCCATGACGGCGGAACGGGGCCGAGTGCTGCACCGAGCCGCCGGCAGTGACGTGAATCACAGCCAGGACGGAAGGGTGCCGCCGGGCGGGCGGACCGCCGCCTGGCGGCACCCCGGACCCGTTCCGCAGGAGGCTCGGCATGACTTCGAAGCACCCCCTGAACGCCTGACGTCTCCGGCGGGCCCTCGCGCTCTACCCGTCCTCGTACGGCACCGGCGCGCTCGCGGAGGTGACCGACTTCGCCGCCCGCCGGATCGCTCTCCGGTCCGGCCGGAGGAGTCCACCACGGGCCACGGCACGTCCAACGGGTCGTCCGCCAGGAACCGGCCGATGTACCGCACCGTGCAGATCTGCAACGCGATGCCCAGCCGGTGGCTGTCGGTACGTCTCAGCGCGATCAGGTCCCGGTCGGCGTCGTCCAGGAAGAAGAACCGCTCCAACTCGGGCCGGGTGGGGACCTCCTTTTGAAGGTCCCGTACGACGCGGCCTGATCATCACTCAAAAACTCAACCGGCACGGAGCGGACGGTAGCCGGGACAACTCCGGACCGGCGAGTGATCGGCCGAACGCCTGCACGGAAGATCCCTGCTGGGCTACGGCCTCACGCCATGATCAATCTCAGCGTCAACCGCTGCCCCTCTACTACTCGCCCCCGTTCTCGGGGTGCGGGCCCGCCCTGGGGATATGCGTCCATTGTTTGGCGCGGGACCCTGTCGGCATCTTCGGGCCCGTGGGCATCCATGCAACGGGTCCGTGGGGAGGGGGGTGCAGGGTCGCCCCCGCAGCGGGCTGCGACAAGCAGGGACGCGCTTCAGTGGCGGTGCATCGCAGTCCGCGAGGAGGTGAGCCCGGAGGCCACCGACCTGCCCGAACCAGACAGGACCGGGTGACGACCCCACGGAGAGCGGGACTCGACCACCGTTGAAGAACCCGCACCCGGCAGGGACAGCAGGCACAGGTACCCAGGGGCGCGAGGAACTGCGCGACAAGCCACCTACCACCCGCAGCCGGACACGCGGAAACGGCCACCCACAGCTCCGGGGCCCGAGGCCCAACGCGCACGCACCACGCAGGTGCGGCACCCCCCAGGGGCCCCCTGGACCACAGGCCCCTCAGCGGGAGGCGACTACGCGTGGCCCAGGTCGGCGTCCGAAGGGGTCGGTTCGTCGTGGAGGGGGAAGGCGTCGGGGGCCAGGGAGTCCAGGACCGGCGGCGCCGGCTGCGGCGGCTTCGGCATGACCGCGGCCTCGGAGTGGCCCCCGCAGCCGTACGACAGGGAGACGATGCGCCCGTCCGCCGGGGAGAACTCGTTCGCGCAGATGCCGAACGCCTGGGACAGCGAGCCCGTGATCGGCACCAGGAATCCGCAGGAGACACAGGCCGCGGGAGCCGCCTGGGCCATCGGGGTCTTCGCGCCGAAGGACTCGTCCCAGCGGTCGGCCGCGGTGTGGAGACCGTAGCGCGACAGGACCCGGGCCCGCCGCATGCCCAGCTCCTCCGCGAGGGAGGCGATCTCGCCGCGGCTGTTGGGGACGCTGTCGGCGGGGCGCCGGTCGGTCAGCTCGGCGTCCTCCTGCTCGACCCGCTCGGCGAGGTCGTGGGAGGTCTCGGTGAGGACGGAGTTCGGCGGGGGCGCGTCCTCGCCGGAGTAGCCCGGCTCGAGACGGAGGTCGTCCGCGCTGGTGGGCAGGAGATCGCCGGGCCCGAGGTCGCCGGGCCGGAGCCGCTCGCTCCAGGGCACCCATTCGGGTGCCAGGAGGGCGTCGGGGCCGGGCAGCAGAACGCTCTCGTCGAGGGTGACGACCTTGGCGCGGGAGGCCCGGGCGACGGTTACCGCCCAGCGCCAGCCCCGGTAGCCGGGCTCCTTGCACTCGAAGAAGTGCGTGACGACGCGGTCCCCCTCGGAGACGAGGGCGACGTGTTCGCCGACCACTCCGGGCGCGGCGGTCTCCTCGGCGGCCGCTCTCGCGAGCTCCACCGCCTCGGCGCACAGACGGTCGGGGGTACGGCTTCTCGTCGTCGCAGCACTCACAGGTCTCGTTCTCTCCTACGCCGTCTCACGGGGTGCGCCGGCCGTTGCGCGGGGCGGACACGAGCGGCGGGCGGAGCGGACCTGAGGGCCGCATCGACGTCCGCGCCCGGACCGGTCCGTCACGGGCACACCTTCCGGCATCCATTCTGCGGGATGCCGAAGAGGCGCGCGGCCGAGAACATTCGCCGGTGGCGCGCTACGCACGCTACCTCTTCCGCCGCCGCCCGCCCACCTGCGCGCCCCAACGGGAGCTAACAACCGCGCATCACCCGCCGTCGCGAGCCGCCTTCAGGCAGTATGGCGTGGTGGCCGCAGCCAGTTCGTCGGACGACGGTTCCGCAGCGCGCAGGGCACTCGGGGCGCTGGGCCGGGCGTGCCGGGCGGTGGCCCGTGCGCTGCACCTGCCGTTCACGGGTACGGCGCGGTCGATCCGGCGCGCGACACACGCGCACGGCGCGGGCGAGTCGGGCCTCGGAAGGCTGATCGAGCTGCACGCGGTCAACGGCGCGGGCGATGTGATGATCACAGTGGCGCTGGCGTCGACGGTGTTCTTCTCGGTGCCGACGGACGAGGCCCGGGGCCGGGTGACCCTCTATCTGGCGATCACGCTGGCACCGTTCGCGCTGCTGGCGCCGGTGATCGGCCCACTGCTGGACCGGATCCCGCACGGCCGCCGGGCGGCGATGGCGACGGCGATGCTGACGCGGGCGGTGCTGGCGGTCACGATGTCGGCGGCGGTGGTGACGGGCTCGCTGGAGCTGTATCCGGCGGCGCTGGGCGTACTGGTGGCGTCGAAGGCGTACGGAGTGGTCCGCAGCGCGGTCGTACCGCGGCTGCTGCCGTCGGGGTTCTCCCTGGTCAAGGCGAATTCACGGGTGACGCTCGCGGGGCTGCTGGCGACCGGGATCGCCGCGCCGATCGGCGCCGGGCTGCACCGGATCGGTCCGGCGTGGACGCTGTACGGGGCGTGTGCGCTCTTTCTGCTGGGGACGTTCTGGGCGCTGCGGCTGCCGCCCAAGGTGGACTCGGCGAAGGGTGAGACGAATGTCCGGGTGCTCACTCACGGCGGGAAGCGGCCCAGTCTGCGGACGGTCGGCCCGGCGGTTATCCACGGGCTCCAGGCGAACGCGGCGCTCCGCTGCCTCTCGGGTTTTCTGATCTTCTTCCTGGCGTTTCTGCTGCGGGAGCATCCGCTGGCGGGCCAGAGCGCGGCGGTCTCGCTGGGGATAGTGGGGGTGGCGGCGGGCGCGGGCAATGCGATCGGTACCGGGGTCGGGGCCTGGCTGAAGGCCCGCGGCCCGGAGGTGATCATCGCGACGGTGCTGGGCCTGGTGATCACGGCGGCGGTGCTGGCGGCGGTCTTCTTCGGCGCGGGCATGGTCGCGGTGCTCGGCGCCACGGCGGGCTTCTGCCAGGCGCTGGCGAAGCTGTCGCTGGACGCGCTGATCCAGCGGGACGTCCCGGAGGAGGTGCGGACCTCGGCCTTCGCCCGCTCGGAGACGATGCTCCAGATGGCCTGGGTGGTGGGCGGTGCGATCGGGATCGTGCTGCCGCTGAACGGGGTGCTGGGCATGTCGGTGGCGGCGGCGATCGTGTCGACGGGCGCGGTGGCGTCGGTACGGGGCCTGCTGGCGGCCGGCCGCCACGGGCCGCGCCCGGGCCGACGACCACGGGTGGCGTGAACCGGGCCCGAGCCGCGACGGCGGTGAGCCGCCGGAGAGTCCGGCCCGCGGGACCCCCGGGACAGGTCCGGGCCCCGCGCCGGGAGGCGGGAAGGCGGGCTCCGGCAGCCCGCGGACGGCGGGGCACGACCCACCCGGAGGGGCCCGCGCGTGGACGGGAAGGCGGGGACAGATAGCCTTCGGGCATGACCGTTGCGTTCTTGTCCGGGACCCGCCGCCGGGCCACCGCCGCCGTCGCCATCGTCGGCGCCGGGCTCCTGTCCCTCACCGCCTGCGAAAAGCCGACCCCGGTCGCGACCCTGACGATCGGGTCGGAGTCGGTGAACACCGAGGCCGCCTGCTACAACGACGGCAAGCCGCTGGCCAAGGACGTGTACGACGAGTGCATGAAGAAGACCGGCAAGACCCTGGAGGTCGACCCGGATCTGCCGCTGCGCATCGGCGTGGACCCGGCGATCGCCGAGAACGGCTGGGTGCTGGGCGTCGAGGGCTCGCTCTCCAACGAGGCGGAGGAGTCCAAGAAGACGTACCAGTCGGTCAACAGCCGCGCCTTCTTCCCGCCGGGCGGCCAGGACAAGCTGCGCCTCCAGATCGTCGAGGTGAAGGACCAGCAGCCCGTCGGCGTCTGGCAGTTCCAGCTGAAGAAGACGGGCTGAGGCCCGGTCGGCGTACGGTGACGGCGGCCGGAACCGGAACCGGAGGCCGGTGAGGTGCGGGTACTGGTCGTGACCGCGGTCGCGCCGGAGGCGGAAGCCGTCGGCGCGGCGGACTGCGGCGCGGAGGTGCTGGTCGGCGGGGTGGGTCCCGCCGCGGCCGCCGCGCGTACGGCCACGGCGCTGGCCGCCGCCGTACACCGCACCGGCGGCCCGGCGGCCCATGACCTCCCGCACGTGCTCCCGTACGACCTGGTCGTCTCCGCGGGTATCGGCGGTGGCTTCGCCCCGCACGCCCCGGTGGGTTCCCTGGTTGTCGCCGAGACGATCGTGGCCGCCGATCTCGGGGCCGGTACGCCGGACGGCGGCTGGCTGCCCGTCGACGAGCTGGGCTTCGGCCGTACCCGGCACCGTCCCCCCGCGGAGCTGTCCCGGGCGGCGGCCGGACTGGCGGGCGCGCTGTACGCGCCGGTGCTGACGGTCTCCACGGTGACGGGCTCCGCCGCCCGGGCCGCCGAGCTGACCGGACGTCATCCGGGGGCGGGTGCCGAGGCGATGGAGGGGTTCGGGGTCGCGGAGGCGGCGGCGCTGCACGGGCTGCCGGTCCTGGAGATCCGGGCGGTCTCCAACGCGGTGGGCCCGCGCGACCGGGACGCCTGGCGGATCAAAGACGCACTGACCGCGCTGACGGAGGGCTTCCGCAGGCTGCGCCCCCTGTTCGAGGGCCCCGCGCCCCTGCCGGACCCGGAGAAGGCCCCGGAGAAGGCCCCGGACCCGGCCCCGGTTCCGGAGGCGGCCCTGGAGGCAGGTCCCCCGCCGGGGACCCCGCGGAAGGAGAGCTGAGATGGACATCGCGTACTCCCCCTGCCCGAACGACACCTTCGTCTTCGACGCCTGGGCGCACGGCCGGGTGCCGGGCGCTCCGCCGCTGGACGTCACCTTCGCGGACATCGACATCACCAACGGCATGGCGGAGCGCGGCGAGGGCTCGGTGCTGAAGGTGTCGTACGCGGTGCTCCCCTGGGTGCTGGACGAGTACGCGCTGCTGCCCTGCGGCGGGGCGCTGGGCCGGGGCTGCGGCCCGCTGGTGCTCACCCGCGACACCCCCGACGGGTCGGGCGGGACGGGCGCGACCGGCGCGGACCTGGCGGGGCGTACGGTCGCGGTGCCGTCCGAGCGGTCGACGGCCTATCTGCTGTTCCGGCTCTGGGCGGCGGAACGGGTGCCCGGCGGAGTGGGCGAGGTCGTCGTGATGCCGTTCCACGAGATCATGCCCGCGGTCCGGGACGGGGTGGTGGACGCGGGTCTGGTGATCCACGAGGCGCGGTTCACCTACCAGGAGTACGGCCTGGTGAAGCTGGCCGATATGGGTGAGCACTGGGAGGAGACGACCGGGCTGCCGATCCCGCTGGGCGCGATCATCGCCAAGCGGTCCCTGGGCGCGGAGACGCTGGAGCTGCTCGCGGAGTCGGCGCGGGCCTCGGTCCGGCTGGCCTGGGACGACCCGGAGGCTTCCCGGCCGTATGTCCGGGAGCACGCCCAGGAGATGGACCCGTCCGTCGCGGACCGGCATATCGGGCTGTACGTCAACGAGTTCACGGCCGGTCTGGGCCCGGACGGCTATGCGGCGGTACGCGGCCTGCTGACCCGCGCGGCGGCCGAGGGCCTGGTGCCCCCGCTCGCGCCGGGGGCGCTGGACTTCCCCTGAGACCTGAGACCTCAGACCTCAGACCTGAGACCTGAGACCGGTCCGGCGACGGCCGGAGCGCGCGGGGCGGGGGCGTACGGGGAGGCAGAAGGGCGCGAAAAGGCCGAGAGGCTGTGTACCGCCTCTCGGCCCCGATGCGCCGGGCTCATCCGATCGGGCGAGCGCCGCGCGCCGTCCGGCGGGATGCCGTCCCGCGCCGCCGCGCGCCGCCGTACGGCTCAGACGCGGTACGGCTCAGACGTCGAGCTGGTCCGCCACCGCCCGCAGCATGCCCGCGATCTTGGAGCCCTGCGCCTTGTCGGGGTAGCGGCCGCGCTCCAGCTGCTGGGTGACGTTCTCCAGCAGGGTGGTGAGGTCCTGGACGATCGACGCCAGCTCATCGGGCTTACGGCGCTGGGCCGCGGCCACCGAGGGCGTCGGGTCGAGAATGACGACGGAAAGCGCCTGGTCACCGCGCTGGCCCGCGACAACACCGAACTCCACCCGCTGTCCGGGCTTAAGCGCATCGACACCGTCGGGCAGCACTGACGAGTGAACGAAGACGTCGCCGCCGTCGTCGCGGGAGAGAAAGCCGAAGCCCTTCTCGCTGTTGAACCATTTGACCTTGCCGGTAGGCACGTCTGTCCTCGTCCTTGTACTCGTCGGGGCGATTCGTCGGGCGCTCTCGCACCGGAACGGTCCGGTGGAAGCAGCAGGAAATCATCGAAACGATCTGAAAAGCATCCGAATAGCAGTGGGGCGGGTCCATCGACCCGCACCACACCCAAGGCTAATGGTCCAGGGGCCGGTGACAAGACGTCGCCGAACGGTTCGTCCTCGTGGGGAACTACCCTGGCCGGATGACTGCTACTCCTTCCGCGCCGGGAGACGGACTGGTCCGGGCCGGCGCGATCGTCTTCATCGTGGGCGCGATGGCCACGCTCGTCACGATGGCTCCGCTGTTCCTGGGGACGGATCCGTTCCCGCCGGTCGCTTACGCGGTGTGCATGCTGATGGGCGTCGGTTTCATGATCGCCGGTGCGGGCGTGTTCCGCTCGATCGCGGCCCAGCGGCGGACGGCCAAATCGGTGACGCAATAACGACGGCGCGGGCCGGAATCCCGGCCCGCCGGGGTCCCGCGGCCGGAGCGGGTCTGCCGCGTAGGCAGAGCGCGGGTCCCACCGCCGGAGCGGGCCCGCCTCCTGGGCAGCGCGCGGCCCCGGCAGCGGGCGGGCTCAGCGGCCCGCGGCCAGGGCGGGTGCCGTCCGTCGCAGCCAGTCGGGGAACGCGGTGAGGTCGTCCAGCACCACATCCGCCCCGGCGGCCCGCAGCTCCGCGGCGTCGCACGGCCCGGTGGGCACGCTCACGGCCAGCGCCCCGGCGGTGTGCGCCCCGCGCACATCACCGGTGTGATCGCCGACGTACGCCCCCGCGCCGTACTCGCGCAGCGCCTCCGCCTTCCCCTCGGCCCACAGCCAGCCGATCACCGCGTCCGGGGCGATACCCAGGTGGTCGAGGTGGAGTTCGGCATTGGGCTCGTGCTTGGCGGTGACGACGATCGCCCGCCCGCCGCACTCCCGGACGGCCCGTACCGCGTCGTGCGCGCCGGGCATCGCGCGGGTGGGCTCGATCGCGTACTCCGGATAGATCTCGCGGTACCGGTCGCCCATGGCCTGAATTCGGTCATCGGGAAACCAGTGGGCCAGCTCCTGCTCCAGCGGCGGCCCGAGCCGGCTGACGGCGAGATCCGCGTCGATCCGCACACCGGTCTCCCGGGAGAGCCGGACGAACGTGGCGTGGATACCGGGACGCGAGTCGATCAGCGTCATATCGAGGTCGAAGCCGACGGTGAAGGCGGGCGGGGTCCGGGATTCCCCGGCGGTGGCTGCTGGCACGTCCATGCCGACATTCTGCCCACCGCCGCCGCACGGTCGCCTCTCCGCCCGTCCGTGACGGCCGGCGCGGATCCCGCCCCGGCTCATGACCCGGCTCATGACCCGGCTCATGGCCCGGCCAGGACCCGGCCAGGACCCGGGCGGCCGTCACTCGCCCCAGTAGGGAATCCACCGGTATCCGGGGCGGAACACCTCGTAGGCATCCCCCAGCCCCAGCTCCGCGTGCAGGCTCTCGTGGAGGACGAGCCCGTCGATGCTCCCCTCCACCAGCTCCTCCAGCCAGTCGTTCCTGAGATCGGCCGGGTCGAGCCAGTGTTCCGGGTCCCAGCCGACCCGCGCGACGAGATACCCGTCGAACTCCGCCAGCAGACCGTAGAGCTGATGTCCGATCTCGGTGAGTTCGGCCGGGGTGAGCGGGAACCGCGGCAGGCTGCCGTCGACGGCGACGCCGTAGCCGACGGCGACCGGCAGAAGGGACAGCACGGTGTCACCGGTGGCGTCGGTGCCGAGCAGGGGCGGGTGGAGGGGGATCCGGTACTTCCCGGCGCGCAGCACGGTGGTGGCGGGGACGGCCTGGGCGGCTGCCCGGGCCGCGGTGGTCTTGTCGCCGAAGTTCACGACGAGTTCGAAGCAGAGCGCCATGGTCGCGCCTCACACCTTCCGCGCACGCCAGATCAGATAGAGCGCCGAGGCGACCGCCGCGGCGCGCAGGACCCAGGGGCCGGTCTCCAGGAAGGCGTCGCGCATCGCGTCCTCCGGGAGGGGGGCGCCCCAGCGGTTCGTGGAGCGGCCCCAGAGCCAGACGGCGCCCGCCGCGACGGCCGCCCCGGGGAGGCCGAAGACCGCGACCTTCGTCTCGAACGGGCCGAGCCGGCGGGAGGCGTACGCGATCAGCCAGCCCGCCGCGAAGGCGAACCAGGTGCCGAAGACCGCGCCCCCGATCAGCAGCAGCGCGGCAAGCAGGAGCAGCGGGCTGCCGAGGCCGGCCGCGGTGGCGGTGGCGGCCGCCTTCCCGGGGTCCTTCGCACGGCGGGCGAGCAGCCGCGGCAGCAGACCGGGCGGCGGGGCGGCCTCTTCCTGCTCTCCGCCGTCGCCGGACTCCTCGTCGGTGCCGGTCTCGTCGTCGCCGTCGTCGTCGGCGCGCGGCGGATGCAGTATCTCGGGGACCTCGACCCCGCCGGTGAACCCGCCGACCTGTTCCCCCGCCCCGTACGGCCTGGGCTGCACGCTCCACCAGTCGCCGTCGCCGCCGATTCCGTCGAGGTCGGGGCCCGCGCCCCGGGAGGGGCCCAGTTCGTCCAGGCCCGCGAGGTGGGGCGGCAGGCCGGGCGGGGACGGCGGCGGGGGGACGGCGGGGGCCGCGCGGTCCTTGCGGGGGCGCGGGATGAGCTTCCGCATCCGCTGGGCGGGGACCGGCAGCTTCCCGGCGGAGTCCGCCCGGGAGTCCGCCGCGCCGGACCCGCCCGGGGACGGGAAGGAGGCCGGAGCCGGGGAGGCGGACGGTGCCGGGTGCGGGGACGGCGCCGGGGCGCCGTACGGGGGTTCGTCCGCGGGACCCGCCCGGCCGGCCCTGTCGACCAGTTCGTCCGGCGTGCCCAGCTTCCCGAGGATCCGCCGTACCGCGGCCGGACTGTCCGAAGGCGCCTTCGCCCGCTGCCGTTCGATCTCGCCCCGCAGCGACGAGACCAGCCGCATCCGCTCCCCGGACGGCAGTTGCCGCTGCTGCGCGAGGTCGCCGACCCGGCTCAGATAGTCGTAGACGAGCTGTTCGCTCTCGATCCCCACGGACGGTTCCCCTCGCACGCTCCCCGGACCCGGACCGGTTCGGCTCGACCCCGGCCCCGATCCCCGCACCGACGGTAGCGCGGCGCGGGGACGTCAGCGACTACCGTGGGGCGGATGGGGACGAAGCCCGAAGAACCGCGCGGCGCGCACCAGGACGGACCGAGCCACCCCGTGTCGCGCGGCGCGGCACGGGACGAACCGGCGCGCGGCGGGCCGCGTACGCTGGCCGAATCGCTGCGCGCCGGGGGTGACGACCTGCTGGCCGCGCTGCTGCGGGCCCGCCCCGACCTGCTGAACCCGGTGCCGGGCGATCTGACGCAGCTCGCCACCCGCGCGGGTACCCGGGCGTCCGTCGTCCGGGCGCTGGAGCGGCTGGACCGGTTCACCCTCCAGACCGCGGAGGCACTGGCGGTGGCCCCGGATCCGGCCCCGTACGACACCCTGCTGGCCCTGCTGACCGGCGACGACGGCATCGACGACGACAGCCACGGCGGCGGGGACGGCGGTGGCGGGGGCGGCACCCGGTCGGACGTCGCGGCGGCCCTGCCGGGGGCGCTGGCCGCGCTGCGGACCCGGGCCCTGGTGTGGGGCGACGACGACCGGCTGCGGCTGGTCCGTACGGCGCGCGAACTGCTGGCGCCGTCACCCGCCCGGCCCTCCCCGACCGGCCTCGGCCCGACGGTGGCGGAGGCCACGGCCGGAATGTCGCCCGGCCGGATCCAGGAGATCGTGGCGGCCGTGGGGCTGCCGTCCACGCACGACCCGGTGTCGGCCGTGGCAGCACTGACGGGGCTCTTCACCGACCGGCGGCGGATGTCCGCGCTGCTGGACACGGCGCCGCCGGAGGCATCCGCCGTACTGGACCGGCTGGTCTGGGGGCCGCCCTACGGGGAGGTCACCGCCGACCCCGCGCCGCCGGTGCGCTGGCTGCGGGACCGCGGACTGCTGCTTCCCGCCTCACCGCGCACGGTCGTCCTGCCGCGGGAGGCCGCGCTGCACCTGCGGGCGGGCCGGGCCCATCGCGTACCGGAACCGCGGCCGCCGCTTCCGGTGGCCGCGGCGTCGGTGCTCGCCGCCCGTCCACAGGTTGTGGACGGCGCCGCGGCCGGGCAGGCGCTCACCGCGCTGTCGACCGTCGAGGACCTGCTCCAGGACTGGCACGAGGGCGGACCGCAGGTGCTGCGCGCGGGCGGGCTCTCCGTACGCGACCTCAAGCGTGCGGCGGTCGCGCTGGACACCGACGAGCCGACGGCCGCGTTCTGGGTGGAGCTGGCGTACACGGCGGGCCTGCTGGCCTCGGACGGCGAGGCGGACGAGGCGTACGCCCCCACCCCCGCCTACGACACCTGGCTGGAGCTGCCCGCCCCCGAACGCTGGGCACGGCTGGCGGGCGCCTGGCTGACGGCGACCCGGACCGCCGGGCTCGTCGGCTCCCTCGACGGCAAGGGGCGGGCGCTCTCCGCCCTGGGGCCGGGTCTCGACCGGTCCGCCGCGCCGGAGGTACGCCGCCGGGTGCTCACGCTCATCGGCGAACTGCCGCCCGCGACGGCGCCCACCCCGGAGAGCCTGCTGGCCCGGCTGCGCTGGGAGCGGCCGCTGCGGGGGCCCGAGGGCGCCTCGTACGGAGCCACCCCCGCGACCGGTGGGGCGGGTGGTGCGCCCGAGGCCCCCGCGACCGACCTGCGGAGCAGGATCGCGGTCTGGACCCTCGCCGAGGCGGAGTACCTCGGCATCACCGGCCGCGGCGCCCTCTCCACCCACGGCCGCGCGCTGCTGGGCCCCGGCGGGACGAGCCCGGCGGGCGGTCCGGCGGAGGAGGTATCCGGCGGTACGGGCCCGGGGTCCACCCGAACGGCGGCGGACGTGTCCGGCGGTACGGGCCCGGGGTCCACCCGGTCCACCCGGTCCACCCGGTCCGGCACACCGCGCCCCACCGGCGCCGACGCCACCGGCACGCACGGCACCAGCACGCACGGCACCGGCACCGGCGCCGACGCCCGCCCGAACGGGTGCGCGGGAGCGGAGCGGCGGCTGCGGGAAGCCGCCGACGCGCTCGCCCCACTGCTGCCCGAGCCCCTCGACCACGTCCTCCTCCAGGCGGATCTCACCGCCGTCGCCCCCGGCCCCCTGCGGCGGCCGCTCGCCGAGACCCTCGCCGTACTCGCCGACGTCGAGTCGAAGGGCGGCGCGACCGTCTACCGCTTCACCCCCGGATCGGTACGGCGGGCCCTGGACGCCGGGCGGACCGCCTCCGAGCTGCACACCTTCCTGGCCACGCACTCCAGGACCCCGGTCCCGCAGCCGCTGAGCTATCTCGTCGACGATGTCGCGCGCCGCCATGGCCACCTGCGGGTCGGCGCGGCGTCCTCGTACCTCCGCTGCGACGACGAATCGGTCCTCGACGAGATCCTGGCCGACAAGCGGTCCGCCGGGCTGAAGCTGCGCCGGCTGGCACCGACCGTCGTCGCCTCGCTCGCCGACCCGACGCCCCTGCTGGCCGGGCTGCGGTCGATGGGCTACGCCCCGGCCGCGGAGTCCGCCGAAGGCGACGTACTGATCGCCCGCGCCCACGCCCGCCGCACCCCGCCGCGCACTCCCCCGGCCCCCCAGCCCGAGGGCCCGCCGGTCCCGGACGCCACCCTGCTGGGCGCCGCGGTACGGGCGATCCGGGCGGGTGATCTGGCCGCGACGGTCGCCACCCGGCCACCGGCGTCCGCGTCCGGCACCCGCGCCCCGGGCACGGCCGGCGAGCCGCCGCGTACCACCGCCGCCGAAACCCTGGCCACCGTGCAGGCCGCCGTGATGACGGGCTCCGCCGTGTGGATCGGCTATGTCAACGCGGAGGGCACGGCCAGCCAGCGGGTGATCGCCCCGGTCCGGGTCGAGGGCGGCTTCGTCACCGGCTTCGACCACACGGCCGACGAGGTCCGCACCTATCCGCTCCACCGGATCACGGGCGTGGCGGAGCTGGCGGACGACTGACGCCCGCGCCAGCCGCTCACGGGCGGATCCGGCCCTTTCGCAGCAGCTCCACGAGTATGTCCACATCCGTCCACGGGTTGGTCCGGTGGCCCGGGGAGCTTCTGCTGCGCATGGCCTCGGCCCGCTGCTTGGCCCGGTCGTACCGGGCCCTGTCCGGACCGCAGAGCTGCGGGTAGTCCAGATGTTTCCGCCCGGTCGTGTAGCCCCAGTCGGCGGCCTTCTCCAGCGCTGCCTGGGCACCGGCCGACGTGTGGTGTCCCGAGACGTCCTTGAGGTGCAGAAGCAGCCAGAGTTCGAAGCAGGGGTTGGATACGGCCAGCTTCACATCGGCCTTCCGGGCGAGTGAGACGGCCTCGTCGAACGACGGGTGCGGACGCGGAGCCTCGACGTCCACGACGCACCACACTTCGTCGTACGGAGTTCTCCTGTCGGCCGCCGACCCGGGGGCCCTGTCCTTGTGTCTGATCGCCGACCGGACCAGGGATTTCGGTTCCCCGTGGTCGCCCCCGATGCAGATGGTCACCGGCAGCGACTTCAGCTCCTGCCGCAGGCCCTTGAAGTACTGGACCTCGGTGCATTCGCCTTCGCAGTAGATCAGGAATCTGCGCTGTTCCTCCCGCCAGCTGGCGGGCCGCTGTAACGGCTTCCCCCGGCGCCCCATCTAAGTCCCCCCGACTGCCCCGGCAATCTCGCGGATCGCATCGTCGTCGAGGTACGGAACCGCTCCGTACCGCCCGGCCAGATACCGCTTCTCGGTGTTCTCCCCGGTCTCGCGCACATGGAACTCCGTCAGCGGGAAGAGCCGGGTGGCCAGGGTGACGGGGTCCTTCTCCGTGAACCAGACCTGGTCCCGGCGAAGCTCGGTACGCGCGTTCCTGCCCAGGAGCGACGCCTCATGGGTACTGAAGATCAGTTGGGCGCCCTTCCGGTTGACCTCGGGCGACTGGAACATTCCCACGAGGGTGTCCACGAGGTACGGGTGGAGACGGGCGTCGAGTTCGTCCACGCACAGCACCGCGCCCTGGGCCAGTGAGGTGATCACGGGCCCCATCATCCCGATCCACGTACGGGTGCCGCTGGACTCGTCCAGGAGGTCGAGCGGGAACACCCCTTCGTCGGTGCGGTGCTCGACACTCACCGGGCGGGGCGGAGCCTCCACCCGTACGCGCTCGCCGAGCACACCCCGCATCGCCTCGGTGATACGCCGGTGCTCCTCCACGAAGCTCTCGTCCGGTTCCAGAACTTCCAGTCCCGAAACCCCGAGATCGGCGACGGACAGGAGCTGGGCGACCGGCCCCGGCTCGGGCTGCTCCCGGTCGCGGAGCAGGAGCTGGAAGGTGTGGTCGAGTCGGCTCCGGAAGTTCCCGTCGGTGGCGAGCCGCAGCCCCGACCGGAACCACTGGTACACCTCGCCGAGCTGAGGGTGCCCCTGGGCCGCGGCCACGGAGAGATAGAGGCTGTTGGGGCGGATGAGCTTGGCAATGATCTTCTTCTCACCCGTGAGGGAACGGCCGAAGACGAAGTCCTCGCCCTTCCGCTCGAAGAGCCGGTTCGCCTTGCGCTCCGGGTAGTAGTTGAGCCACTCCTCGGTCACCCGGTCGTCGTCGACGGAGAAGCCGTACTCGTGCCGTACGCCGTCCAGGGCGAAGTCCATGGTGAAGGACGTCGGCCAGGCCGTCGCGTCCGGCCGCAGCGCGAAAGGCCGCCGGGGAATGCCGCCACCGGGATCCCAGTGCCGGAACGACGAGAGCACCGCCCTGCGCATCCACCGGACGGCGTCGATCACATTGGATTTGCCGGACGCGTTCGTCCCGTAGATCGCCGCGACGGGGACCACGTGGTGGTCGCCCCGGGCGAGGGCGCACTCGGCCCGGTCCGGGTGGCGGTCGGACGCGATCAGCGAAAGCTCCTGCTCGTCGCGGAGCGACGCATGATTGGTCACCTGGAACCGCAACAACATGGCAACCTCCTTAAGCGTTCACACATGCTGTTTGACGGCTCTCCTCGCCGAAAATCGACGATACAAGCGTGTAGCCGCAACGGCTAGCGTCTTCACCTGACCGGGTGGCACTCTCCGTACACTTCCAGCCACTGCACGCGCCCGGGCCGGACACCACATCGCCCGCCCGCGGATACGGCAGACTGGAAGTTTGGCTGCCCGGGTCTCGGATGCCGTCTGCCGGAAGGAACGCACCCCAGGTGAATGGCCCACTCATCGTCCAGAGCGACAAGACCCTCCTGCTGGAGGTCGACCACGAGCGGGCCGACGCCTGCCGTCGTGCCATAGCGCCCTTCGCCGAGCTGGAGCGCGCGCCGGAGCACATCCATACCTATCGCATCACCCCGCTCGGGCTGTGGAACGCCCGGGCCGCCGGGCACGACGCCGAGCAGGTCGTCGACGCGCTCGTCGAGTACAGCCGGTATCCGGTGCCGCACGCGCTGCTGGTGGATGTGGCCGAGACCATGGCCCGCTACGGGCGGCTCACCCTCAGCAAGCATCCGGTGCACGGGCTGGTGCTGACCAGCACCGACCGGCCGGTGCTGGAGGAGATCCTGCGGTCGAAGAAGGTGCAGCCGCTGGTGGGTGCCCGGATCGACGCCGACACGGTCGCGGTGCACCCGTCGGAGCGCGGTCAGATCAAGCAGACGCTGCTGAAGCTGGGCTGGCCGGCCGAGGACCTCGCCGGGTATGTGGACGGCGAGGCGCATCCGATCGAACTGGACGAGACGGGCTGGGCGCTGCGGCCGTACCAGCAGCAGGCCGTCGAGGGGTTCTGGCACGGCGGTTCGGGTGTCGTGGTGCTGCCGTGCGGCGCGGGCAAGACGCTGGTGGGCGCCGGGGCGATGGCCCGGGCGAAGGCGACCACGCTGATCCTGGTCACCAACACCGTCTCCGCCCGGCAGTGGAAGCACGAGCTGGTGAAGCGGACCTCTCTCACCGAGGACGAGATCGGCGAGTACAGCGGGACGAGGAAGGAGATCCGCCCGGTCACCATCGCCACCTACCAGGTGCTGACGACCAAGCGGAAGGGCATCTACCCCCATCTGGAGCTGTTCGACTCCCGGGACTGGGGCCTGATCCTCTACGACGAGGTGCATCTGCTGCCCGCGCCCGTCTTCAAGTTCACCGCCGACCTCCAGGCCCGGCGGCGGCTCGGGCTGACGGCGACCCTGGTCCGGGAGGACGGCCGCGAGTCCGACGTCTTCTCGCTGATCGGGCCGAAGCGGTTCGACGCGCCGTGGAAGGAGATCGAGGCCCAGGGCTATATCGCCCCGGCGGACTGTGTCGAGGTACGGGTCAATCTGACGGACTCGGAGCGGCTTGCCTACGCCACCGCCGAGACGGAGGAGAAGTACCGCTTCTGTGCCACCACCGCGACCAAACGGAAGGTGACGGAGGCGCTGGTCGCCAAGCACCGCGGGGAGCAGACCCTGGTCATCGGGCAGTACATCGACCAGCTGGACGAGCTGGGTGAGCATCTGGACGCCCCGGTCATCAAGGGCGAGACGTCGAACGCCCAGCGGGAGAAGCTCTTCGACGCCTTCCGGCAGGGCGAGATCTCGGTGCTGGTGGTGTCGAAGGTGGCGAACTTCTCCATCGACCTGCCGGAGGCCACGGTCGCCATCCAGGTGTCGGGCACCTTCGGCTCGCGCCAGGAGGAGGCCCAGCGGCTGGGCCGGGTGCTGCGGCCCAAGGCCGACGGTCACGAGGCCCGGTTCTACTCGGTCGTCGCCCGCGACACCATCGACCAGGACTTCGCGGCGCACCGCCAGCGCTTCCTGGCCGAGCAGGGGTACGCGTACCGCATCGTGGACGCGGACGAACTGCTGAGCGGCGGTGGGGCGGGCTGACAGAGGGGCGGGCCGGCCTCGGAGCGGGGTGGGCGGCGGCGCGCGACGGCAGGGCGCGCCGGGTGCGTACGGGCCGGGCGCCCAGGGTCCCGGCGCGTACGGGCCGGGCCGCCGCGGGGGGTGGTCCGGCGGGCGCGCCGGGTCAGCCGTCGGCCGCGACCAGGACCGGTGACAGAAGGATCAGCGCGTACTGGAGCGCCACGAGCCGGCCGCGGGCGCGGTTCGTCATACCGTCGCGCGGTACGGCCGCGGCAAAGAGTCCGGAGAGGCCCGCCGGGAGCAGGACCAGCAGCCCGGCGCCGACCAGGCCTCCGGCGCGGCCGTCGGTCTCGTAGGCGTCGATCAGGGCCAGCAGGCCCGAGAACGCCAGGGCGCCGAGGGCCAGGAAGAGTCCGATGCCCGCGATCACCCGCAGCGCGCCCGCGCCGGCCTCCGCCTGCTGGGGCGGCGGCGGGCCCTGCGGGGGCCAGGTGTGCGCGGTGCCGTCCGGGGTCGTCGTCATACGGTCATTCAAGGCGGCGGGGCGGCTGTGCGCCTCCGCCGGGATGCTCAGTACGGGTCCGTCCGGTACGGCCTGGGTATCTGGGTACGCGTACTCAGGTCGGGGGGCGGTGTCGGGACCGCGTTCGAGTTCGGGGGGCGGGACCCGGTTCGGTGTCGGTTCGGGGCCGGGTTCGGGGCGGCAGGGGACGGGATCGCGTCCGGGTGTGCTCGCGGTTGGCCGGGTGCCCCGGCGGCAGGCCGTCAGCGGCGGCGGCGGACGCCCGCCGCCTCCGCGTCGTAGTCGCCCGTGACCGTCACGCTGAAGAGCGCGGCGGCGAACACCTTCACCGCGTGCAGCGCGCCACCCGTGCGGTGCGCGGCGTGCGCGGCGCCCGGGGCGGCCGTGGCGCGGCGGGCGCCGGGGAGCTGGACCGTGGGGGTGAGAGTCGTCGTCGTCATGTGTTCAATGATGTGGTTCCGGCGCAGGTCAGCGCATCGGCCGCACGTTGGAACCCGGACCGCTTCCGACTACGACTCCAGATATAAGGGTTCTCCCGGGCGCCCGGCACTTCGGGAGGAGAACCGCCCGCCCGGCGTCATACTTCAGTCGCTCAACCTCATCCTCCTGAAGGGCATCCGCCCCCGACCGGCCCTCCGGGGCCCGGGCCCTCGCGGCGGGGCGGGACGGGCCCCGGGGAAAGGGTTCGCCGTCCGCCGGGGCGCGCACTAGACTGCCGCGTCTGCCCGCCTCCGCCCTTGGAGTGCCGCCGCCCGGACGGAAACCGGCCGGCTCCTTGCGTACCCGGCCCGACCAGGCGTCTTCCGCCCGTGTCCCGGTGCCGTACGCCCGCAGAGCAGTCCGTACGCGGCGTTCCCGCCGTGCCCGCCGCAGCCCTCCGGAGGTCAGCCGTGCCCGCGCCCGTTCCCCCGTCCGTACCGGATTCCGTGTCCCCTCCGGGGCCGGGGTACGCCTCGGGGTCACCCGCCCCGTCCGGTGACGACGCCCTCGCCCGTGAGCGGGCGCATCTCGCCGCCTCGCGGTCGGCCCTGAGGACGATGCGGGAGGAGGTGGAGGCGCTGGACATCGCGGACGTGACCGCGAACTGGGTGAACAAGCAGGCGCTGGAGGCCCGGACCGAGGTGCGGATCAGGGAGCTGGCCGATCTGGCGCACACCCCGCTCTTCTTCGGGCGGCTGGACTACTCCGGCGGCGAGCACGGGGGCCACCACTTCTATATCGGCCGCCGCCATGTCCACGACGGGGCGGGCGAGCCGATGGTGCTGGACTGGCGGGCGCCGGTGTCGCAGCCCTTCTACCAGGCGTCCCGGACCACCCCGCTGGGGGTCGGGCTGCGCCGCCGCTTCGGCTATACGGGCGGTGAGCTGACGGCGTACGAGGACGAGCGGCTCGACGGCCCGGCGGGGAGTGCGGACGCTCCCGGCGCCGCGCCGCGCACCAGCAGGCTGCTCCAGGCGGAGATCGAGCGGCCGCGCGTGGGCCCGATGCGGGACATCGTCGCGACCATCCAGCCCGAGCAGGACGAGATCGTCCGCTCCGGGCTGGGCGGCACGGTCTGTGTCCAGGGCGGCCCGGGGACCGGGAAGACGGCCGTCGGTCTGCACCGGGTGGCGTATCTGCTGTACGCGCACCGGGAGCGGCTGGCCAGGACCGGCACCCTGGTGATCGGCCCCAACCGCTCCTTCCTGCATTACATCGAGCAGGTGCTGCCCGCCCTCGGTGAGCTGGAGGTGGCCCAGGCGACGGTGGCCGACCTGGTCGCGCGGGTCGAGGTGCGGGCGATGGACTCCCCGGCCGCGGCGCTGGTGAAGGGCGACGCCCGGATGGCCGGGGTGCTGCGGCGGGCCCTGCGGTCGTATGTCACCCCGCCCGCCGAACCCGTCGTCGTCGAGCGCGGTTCGCGGCGCTGGCGGATCCCGGCGTACGAACTGGCGGAGATCGTCACCGAGCTCCAGGAGCGCGATATCCGTTACGGGGCGGCGGGCGAGGCCCTCCCGCAGCGGATCGCCCATGCGGTGCTGGTGCGGATGGAGGAGTCGGGCGAGGCCCCCGACGACCGGGTGCAGGACGCGGTGGCCCGCCATCCCGCGGTCAAGGCCGCGGTGAAGGCGATCTGGCCGCGGGTAGACCCGGCGAAGCTGGTGCTGCGACTGCTTTCGGAGCCGGAGTTCCTCGCCGCCCACGCGGAGGGGCTGCTCGGTGCGGAGGAGCAGCGGGCGGTGCTGTGGGCGAAGCCCGCCCGGGGCGTGAAGTCGGCGAAGTGGTCGGCGGCGGACGCCGTACTGATCGACGAGGCGGCCGATCTGGTGCAGCGTACGCCGTCCCTCGGCCATGTCGTCCTCGACGAGGCGCAGGACCTCTCGCCGATGCAGTACCGGGCGGTGGGGCGGCGCTGTTCGACCGGGTCGGCGACGGTGCTGGGCGATCTGGCGCAGGGGACGACGCCGTGGGCGACGGGGAGCTGGCGGGAGGCGCTGGAGCATCTGGGGAAGCCGGACGCGCTGGTGGAGGAGCTGACGGCGGGATTCCGGGTGCCGCGCGAGGTGATCGCGTACGCCTCCCGGCTGCTGCCCCATATGTCCCCCGGGCTTGCGGAGGTGGAGTCGGTGCGCGAGTCGCCGGGGTCGCTGGACATCCACGAGGTCCCGGCGGAAGCAGGGGAAGTGGAGGGCGCGGCGGTTACGGAGGGCGCGGAGGTTCCGGAAGCCCCCGCGGGCGCGGGTGGACCGGACCGGCTGGACCGGCTGGACGCGGCAGTGGTCGCCGCCTGCCGTACGGCGCTGCTGCGGGAGGGGTCGGTCGGCCTGATCGCCGCGGACGGCCGGATCCCGGCGCTGGCGGCGGCGCTGACCGCGGGCGGACTGCCGTATCTGGAGCCCGGGCAGGAGACCACGGCGGAGTCCCGGCTCACGCTGGCGCCCGCCTCGCTGGCGAAGGGACTGGAGTACGACTACGTGGTCCTCGGCGAACCGGCGGAGGTCGTCGACGGGGAACCGGACGAGCGGACCGGTCTGCGGCGGCTGTACGTGGTGCTGACCCGGGCCGTATCGGGGCTGTCCGTTGTTCACCGGCGCCCGCTGCCACGGCAGTTGGCCGGGTAGATAGCCCGGCCCGACCGCTCCGACCTGGGCAAATACCCCGGCGGCCGGCGAACCGCCACCGCAGTGAAGGCGACTCGCTTCAAATTCCTCTGTAAAACCTGTTCACAGATGCTCGGTTGGCTGCAACCATCTACATCACTCGGGGGTCCCTACTCTCGGAACACAGCATCAGGCTCCGTGGGCGGAGCCGTGTGCGCGGCGACGCGCCCGCTCCGCCCCGCGCCCTGAAACGAAACTGGGGAATTCATGCGCACACGTGCAACCATCGCCGCCGTCACCGGCGCGCTGGCCATCGGCGGCCTCATCGCGCCGACGGCCGTGGCCGACGAGAGCCCGCGCCGGGACACGGCGCCGCGCTTCGGCGAGAAGTTCGACACCACGGGCAAGACCGGCACCTCCGCCCGCTCCGCGAAGTCGAACATTCCGGTCATCAGCAGTGTCGTGGTCAACGGGGGCAAGCCGGTCGTCGTCGGCCTCGGCAACAAGGCGGTGCGCGCGACGTACAAGGTGACGTCGCCCACCGGCATCTTCGACTCGTACTCGGAGCTGTGGCACGGCACCACCTACACCGAGAACACTCCCTTCGTGCCGCCGGACAGCATCCTGAACTGCACCGGGACCACGGCCACCTGCACCGCCGACTTCCTGGTCATGCCGAGCATCGACATGCTGAACAACCGCGCGGGCAAGTGGAACCTCGCGGTCGGCGTGCTCGCCGGTGACCTGGAGTCCACCGCGGAGAACGTCAAGGCCGGCAGCGTGAACCTGCTCCGTGAGTCGCGGCTGACCACCAACGCGACGCCCGAGCCGGTCAAGAAGAACAAGATCCTGACGGTCAGCGGCAGCCTGCGGATCGTCAACTGGAACGCCTGGACCTACAGCGGCTACGGCAACCACACCGTGCACCTGGAGTTCATGAAGAAGGGCGCCACCAAGTACACCCGCGTCAAGACGCTGAAGACCGACAAGGCCGGCAACGTCAAGACGACCATCAAGGCCACGACCGACGGTTACTGGCGCTACGTCTACCCGGGCGTCTCCCCGGTGATCGCCGGCAAGACCTCCGCGGCGGACTTCGTCGACGTGCGCTGACCCGCGCCGACCACGGCCGCTTCCCGGGCTCGTACCGCCGGGGAGCGGCCGTTCGCGCACCGGAGCGGAGAGCGCAACCTTTCCGCCAACTCCCTTGTCTGAAACGGCAATCCGACCCCGGAGAGCCGGGGTCGCCCAGGGAAGCGGGCACTCATGCGCATCCGCACTTCGGCCCCGGCGTCGGCCGCCCTCGCCGCCGCGCTCCTTCTGTCCCCTCTCGCCGCGCCCAGTGCGCAGGCCGACCATCTTCCGGCTCCCTCCTTCGACAATGTCGTGGTGAACCAGGAGCGGCCGGTGGTCCTCGGCCTCGGCAGAGCCGCGGTCCGGACGACGTTCGTCCTCTACGCGCCCGTCGGAGCGAACGGCGTACACGCTCGGATCTGGCGCGGCCCGTCGCTCGACCGCCCCGAGATCTCCTTCCCCTCCGGGGAGATGCCGGGCTGCCGGGGTCCGGTGGAGGACTGCGTCACCTCGCTGACCCTCCACTTCAAGCAGGTGAAGAACAAGCACGCGGGCATGTGGAACCTGGCCCTCACGGCCGGGAACTACAGCCACCCGGAGACGCCCACGGTGGTCCCGCAGGCCGCCCGGTTCGCCCTCTTCCGGAATGCGACACTCACCGTCAACGCCACCCCGGAGCCGGTCCGCAAGGGGCACACGATCACCGTCAAGGGCGGGCTGCGGATCGCCGACTGGGACCGCGGCCGCTATGCGGGCATCAAGGGCAAGCAGGTCCGGCTGGAGTTCCGGGCGACGAACTCGACCACGTACCAGCTGGTCAAGCGGGTGCCCACGGACGGCTACGGCAATGTGACCGCCAAGGTGAAGGCGGCCGGGGACGGCTACTGGCGCTGGCGGTACCTCGGCGACACCACGTCCGCGCCCGTCACCACGTACGGCGACTTCGTCGACGTCCGCTGACAGCCGTCGATGTCCACTGACGGCCGCTGACGGCCGTCGGTATCCGCCGACGGCCGATCGCACGGCCGATCGCACGGCCGGGTTCCGTACGGGGCGCCGCCGCGGGCGGGGGCGCGGAAGCGGGCCCGGGCCCGGGAGCCCGACGGCACCCGCACCCGCACCCGCGCCCGCCGAACGGCGTCAGGCGTCCACGGCCGTACGCCACTCCCGTACCGCGTCCGCGCTGACCGGGCCCGTCCAGCCGTGGGGGCGGGCCGCGCCACCGATGTGGAAGCCGTCGAGTCCGGCGGCCCGCAGCGCCGGAAGGTGGTCGAGGCGGAGACCGCCGCCGACCAGGAGGCGCTGTTCGTAGCCCGGCTCGGTCCGGCGGCCGGCCTCGGCGACCAGAGTGTCGAGCCCGGCGTCGACACCCGCCGCGGACCCCGCGGTGAGATAGGTGTCCAGGCCGGGCAGGTCGGCGAGCTGCTTGCGCAGCGCGTCCCGGTCGGCAGCCCGGTCGATCGCCCGGTGGAAGGTCCAGGAGCAGCCGGAGATCACGGCGAGCAGCCGTTCCACGGTGACCAGGTCCGGGCGGCCCTCACTGTCGAGGAAGCCGAGGACGAACTCGTCGGCGCCCTCCTCGCGCAGCCCTGCGGCGGCCGCGACCAGGGCGTCCACGTCCTCCGGCGTACCGCCCGAGAACCCGTCGGCGTGCCGGAGCATCACCCGTAGCGGGATATCGACGGCGGCCCGGATCCGGGCGAAGGTCTCCCGGGGCGGGGTGAGCCCGTCCGCCGCCATGTCGGTGACCAGTTCGAGCCGGTCCGCTCCGCCGGACTGGGCCGCGACCGCGTCCGCGGCGTCCAGAGCGATCACCTCCAGAAGCGCACGGTTGCTCATGTGACCCAATCCTCCTGGTGACGGCGGTGAAAGCTGGACCCATAACAGGTCTAGTCCAATGCCTCAGCCTAGTCCGCGGCCCGGCGGGGCGCATCAGCGGGCGGATGAGAGAACGATGTGAGGTGTGCCGATCCGGACAGCGCACCGAAAGCCGCCCGGCAGGGGGCGGTGAGGCCGCTGTCAGGGGCCGGAGGCGGTGCGGGGGCGGGACGGGCGGCCACCGTCCGGGACAAAAGCCGGGTCGGGCCAGGACAAGGAAGCCGGGCGAAGACCGGACGAGGGCCGTGCGAGGGCCGGACGAAGACCGGACGAGGGCCGAAGAAAGACCGGGTCAGGCCCGCAAGACTTGCGTTTCGATACCCAGGGGGGGTATACATAGACCCAGAAGGGATACCCTGTAGGGGTATCGAGGTGCCGGACAGGGAGAGGAACCATGGCGCACACGGCCACCCACCCCCAAGAGGTGGAACTCGCGATCGGCGGTATGACGTGCGCCTCCTGCGCGGCGCGGATCGAGAAGAAGCTCAACCGCATGGACGGCGTGGAAGCGACCGTCAACTACGCCACCGAGAAGGCGAAGGTCACCTTCAGCGACGAGGTCTCCGTCCAGGATCTGATCGGCACGGTCGAGGCGACCGGATACACCGCCGCCCCGCCGAAGCCGAAGCGGGAAGCGGCGCCCGCCGGCGGTTCCGCGGAGGGCGCGGCCGACGGTGACGGCGAGGAGGACGACCCGGAGCTGAAGACGCTGCGCGAGCGGCTGATCACGGCCGTCGTACTCGCCGTGCCGGTGATCGCGATGGCGATGATCCCGGCGCTCCAGTTCCAGTACTGGCAGTGGCTCTCCCTCACCCTCGCCGCCCCCGTCGTGGTCTACGCGGGCTGGCCCTTCCACCGGGCCGCCTGGAAGAACGCCCGCCACGGCGCCGCCACCATGGACACCCTGATCTCGGTCGGCACCATCGCCGCCTTCCTCTGGTCCGTCTACGCGCTCTTCTGGGGCCACGCCGGAATGCCGGGGATGACCCACCCCTTCGAACTGACCATCGAGCGCAGTGACGGCTCCTCCAACATCTATCTGGAAGCCGCCGCGGGCGTCACCGCGTTCATCCTGGCCGGCCGGTACTTCGAGGCCCGTTCCAAGCGCAAGGCGGGTGCCGCGCTGCGGGCCCTGATGGAGCTGGGCGCGAAGGAGGTCACCGTCCTGCGGGACGGCGAGGAGGTCCGGGTACCGACCGCCGAGCTGAAGGTCGGGGACCACTTCCTGGTCCGCCCCGGCGAGAAGATCGCCACCGACGGCATCGTGATCGAGGGTTCGTCCGCCGTGGACGCGTCCATGCTGACCGGTGAGTCCGTACCCGTCGAGGTCGCCCCCGGCGACGGTGTCACCGGCGCCACCCTGAACGCGGGCGGCCGGCTGGTCGTCGAGGCCACCCGGATCGGTTCCGACACCCAGCTCGCCCGGATGGCCAAGCTGGTCGAGGACGCGCAGACCGGCAAGGCCGCGGCCCAGCGGCTCGCCGACCGGATCTCCGGGGTCTTCGTACCGATCGTGATCCTGCTGGCCATCGGCACCCTGATCACCTGGCTGGCGCTGGGCGAGGGCTGGGCGGCGGCGTTCACCGCGGCCGTGGCCGTACTGATCATCGCCTGCCCCTGCGCCCTGGGCCTGGCCACGCCGACCGCGCTGATGGTCGGTACGGGCCGCGGCGCCCAGCTCGGCATCCTGATCAAGGGTCCCGAGGTCCTGGAGACCACCCGCAAGGTCGACACCGTCGTCCTGGACAAGACCGGAACCGTCACCACCGGCAAGATGACCCTGCTGGCCGTGCACACCGCGGACTCGACCGACGAGACCGAGGTACTGAAGCTGGCGGGCGCCCTGGAGAACGCCTCGGAGCACCCGATCGCCCAGGCCGTCGCCGTCGGCGCGGTCGAGAAGGTCGGTACGCTCCCGGCGCTGGAGGACTTCGCCAACATCCCCGGACTCGGCGTCCAGGGCATCGTCGACGGACACGCCGTGCTGGTCGGCCGCGAGAAGCTGCTGGCCGAGTGGGAGATCCGGCTGCCCGAGGAGCTGAAGCGGGCGAAGGACGCCGCGGAGACGTCGGGCCGGACGGCCATCGCGGTCGCCTGGGACGGCGAGGCGCGGGCCGTACTGGAGGTCGCCGACGCGGTGAAGGAGACCAGCGCCGAAGCGATCACCAAGCTGCGGGCCCTGGGGCTCACCCCGATCCTGCTCACCGGCGACAACGAGGCCGTCGCGAAGGCGGTGGCGGCCGAGGTCGGCATCGACGAGGTGATCGCCGAGGTCATGCCGGAGGACAAGGTCGACGTGGTCAAGCGGCTCCAGGCCGAGGGCCGGAGCGTGGCGATGGTCGGCGACGGTGTCAACGACGCCGCCGCGCTGGCCCAGGCCGATCTGGGGCTGGCGATGGGCACGGGGACGGACGCGGCGATCGAGGCCAGCGACCTGACCCTGGTCCGCGGCGACCTGCGGGCGGCGGCCGACGCGATCCGGCTGGCCCGCCGGACGCTGGGCACCATCCGCACCAACCTCTTCTGGGCCTTCGCCTACAACGTGGCGGCGCTGCCGCTGGCCGCGATGGGGCTGCTGAGCCCGATGATCGCCGGTGCGGCGATGGCGTTCTCGTCGGTCTTCGTGGTCGGGAACAGCCTGCGGCTGAGGGGCTTCAAGGCCGCGGCCTGAGCGGGCAGGAAAGACAGGAGAGGCAGGAGAGGGGATACGGGGAGGGCCCGGGCGCCGACAAGGCGTCCGGGCCCTCCCCGTATCCGGATAGGTGCAGGTGTAGGTGTAGGTCCAGGTGAGAGTTCAGCCGCCGAGGCCGCCGCTGCCGAAGGATCCGCTGTGGGCGTTCGGCCCGTGCTTCGGCCGGTCCTCCCGCCCCTTGCCCGTGCTGTGACTGCTGTGGGTCCGCAGGTTGTAGGGGAGCAGCCGGCCGCCGTCGTGGGGGAAGGAGTCCGGGCCGTCCGCCTCGCGGACCTCCTCCACATGCTCACGCTGCTCGGGCTGCTTCGGCTGCTCGTCGGGGCGCGGCGGGACCAGGGCCGCCCGGCGGCGTCCGTCCCACCACATCGCGGCGCAGAGGATGCCGACGAGTACGAGTCCAAAAATGATCAAACCGGCCATGGGGGCCTCCGTAGGACGTGACGCCCCGGTACGGTCCGGGGCCCTCCGCTCCGGGGCCTCCGGTCCGGGAGGCCGGACCCGGGGTCCGGTCCGGGGGTGTGTCTGTCTCGCCTTCCAGTGTCGCCCCACCGGCGGATTCCGCCATACGGGAACGGTGTCGCCGCAGGTCGGAGCCGGGCGGCGGTGCCGGTCACGTGAAGGGTGCCGGTCACGTGAAGAAGGCCAGCTCCGTTTCCTTCGCCCCGGTCAGCCCGTACTGCCGCCCGTCCGTCGAACGCCCGGTGACCAGCCTGATCAGCGTCTCCGCCGGACCCCTGTACACGGCGGGTTCGGGGCTGTCGGCGCCCAGCACCAGCGGCGCGCCGTGCCCGTCCAGCTCCGCCAGCAGCGGTACGGTCCGCCGGGCCCGGCTGTAGGCGGCGAGCAGCGCGAGGGCGTGGGGCTGCCCCTCGCCCTCGTACGCCCCGGGCTCGCCGAAGGCCTCCCGCAGGTCTCCGGCGTGCACCCACTCGCCGAACGCGATCGCGTCCAGCTTTCCGTGCCGGGCGGCCGCGATCACGGGCCCGGCGTCGGTGAGGCCGCGTTCCAGGGCGTCCACCAGCTCCTGGGCGGAGCGGTCGGCGAGGGCGGCGATATCGCGTTCGTTGCCCTCGGGCGAGAAGACGCCCTCCTCGAACCGGCTCTCCACGACCCTGGTCAGCACGGCGGCGCAGTGCGCGACGATATGGCGGACGGTCCACCCGGGGCAGCAGGTGGGCAGCGCGAAATCGGCGTCGGGGCGGGCGCGGAGCAGGGGGATCAGCGCGTCCCGTTCGGTACGGAGAAGGAGTCCGGGCAATTCGGCATCGCGTACGGAGTCGGTGTCCATGCCTCCACCCAAGCGCACGGGACGCGTGGGGGCCAGGGTGCGCCGGATACGGGCGGGGTAGGGCGCGGGCGGTGCCCACTCGCTCCGAAGCGGGTTCCGGGGCGGGTCTACAGTCGGCGCATGACCGCAGCCGACGACTCGCCGTACGGCCCGGGAACCCCGGGCGCCGATCCCGCCACCGCCCCGGACCCGCAGGAGCTGCGCGAGCGCTGGGCGCGGGCGCTGACGGGGGCGCGGGCCGCCGGTGGCCCCGGCCCGGATCCGCTCCCGTACGCCGAGAATCTGCTCGCGCGCTGGTCGGAGCCGCAGCGCAGGTACCACACCACCGGCCATCTGATCGCCGTGCTGGACCGTGTCGACCTGCTGGCGGACGAGGCCGCCGACCCCGACCTGGTACGCCTCGCCGCCTGGTTCCACGACGCGGTCTACCGCCCCGACCGGTCCGAGAACGAGGAGCGGTCGGCCGCCCTGGCGGAGCGGGCGCTGCCGGAGGCCGGTCTGGGCGCGGCGGCCACCGCCGAGGTCGCCCGGCTGGTACGGCTGACCGTGACCCATGCTCCCGGGCCCGGCGACTCCAACGGCGCGGTGCTGTGCGACGCCGACCTGGCGGTCCTGGCATCGCCCCCGGAGGGGTACCGCGCCTATGCGCGGGCGGTGCGCGAGGAGTACGCCTTCGTCCCCGACGACGCCTTCCGGGCGGGCCGGGCGGCGGTGCTGCGCCAGTTGCTGGAGCTGCCGGGGCTGTTCCACACGCCGTACGGCGCCCGCGAGTGGGAGGCGGCGGCCCGGGCGAACATGGCGGCGGAGCTGGCGCGGCTGCTCTGAGGAGGGACCGGCCGGGGGCGCCCCGAAAGCGGGGACGATCCGGTGACGAGGGACCTGCGGGCGGGCGCGATCGCGGCGCGGCCGGACCGCTACTGCCGCGACCGGGGTAAATGGAAGGAAGTCCCGGCCGGGGTAGCGCATGATCTACCGGGTGAAAAGGGAAGCCGGCAACGGTGTGGGCATCGTTGGTGCCCTGGTGTGGCGCAAGCGGCTGGGGTGGGCGTTCGGGCTGACAGCGGACGATCCGGCTGAACGCGCCGCGGCGCATGTCCGGCTGGCCGATGCCGAGCGGAACATCCACGACGCTCTGGACCGGTACAACCGGGCACTGCGCCAAGATGGGCGGGGCGGGCAGATAGCGCGCAAAAGGTACATGGAGACCTTGACGCATTCGCTGCCCAGTGGATTGTGGTACCCACCGGCCGGTCCGGAGTTCGGCACCTGGCCGGGTCTTCCCTACGCACTCCTCTTCCTGGAGTGGGAGGTGAAGTATCCACAGGAGTGGACACGGCACGCCAAGGCTTGGGGCACGAAGGAGAACCTCATCCGGCGCATGGCTGTCGCCCACCACGACGAGACGGTCAGAACCAGACTGGTGGAGCTGGTGGAGACCGTCGTTCAGCGGCCTTACCGCTGCAAGGACCGGGAGTATGTGCGCGTGGCCCGGGCCGTGGACGGTGACGACCTGCGCGGCAGGCTGGAAGCGGCCTCCCGTTCGGACAATCCATGGGCACAGCGCCATGCCGGATACGTTCTCCGGCTCCTGGACCGCCCCGAGGTGCCGAATACGCGTCATGTCTGGCGGACCTGGTCGGCAGCGGCCTCCGGAGAGGGGTCACTGACCGCGGTGCCCGTCCAGGAGCCGGGCCGGCCGAGCGGCTGAGCCCGGGCGCCGGTGGCCCCGCGCACGGCGGCTCGGCGGCACAGCGGCTCCGCGGCTCGGCGGCTCGGCAGCTCGGCAGCTCGGCAGCTCGGCAGCACGATCACGCGTCCCGGCCTCGGCCCGGCCGGGCGCCGATGTTGCCGGGCGCCGATGTTGCGGATCTGTGTCGGATTGCCGTGATTCCCGCGTGCCGGGAATGCCTTCCGCCGGGCGTGCGGTTGCCCTTGTCATGCCTGCCTCCGCTCCCACACCGTCCCCGGACACCTCCCCCTCCCCTTCCACCACGGCGGCCCGCACCCGGATGCCGCTCGCGGTGTACATCCTCGGGCTCTCGGTCTTCGCGCTCGGCACCAGCGAATTCATGCTCTCCGGCCTGCTGCCGCCCATCGCGGACGATATGGACGTGTCGATTCCGCAGGCGGGCCTGCTGATATCCGCCTTCGCGGTCGGCATGGTGGTGGGTGCCCCGCTGCTCGCGGTCGCCACCCTCAAGCTCCCCCGCAAGGCCACCCTGACCGCCCTGATCTCCGTCTTCGGCCTCGGGCAGGTGGCGGGCGCGCTCGCCCCGACGTACGAGATCCTCTTCGCCTCCCGGGTGGTCAGCGCTCTCGCCTGCGCCGGTTTCTGGGCGCTGGGCGCGGCCGTGGCGGTCGCGATGGTGCCGGTGAACGCGCGGGCCCGGGCGATGGCCGTGATGATCGGCGGGCTGTCGATCGCCAATGTGCTGGGGGTTCCGGCGGGTGCCTTCCTGGGTGAGCACTTCGGCTGGCGTGCGGCCTTCTGGGCGGTGGCCGCGGCTTCGGCGGTGGCCCTGGTCGGGGTGCTGACCCGGATCCCGAGGATTCCGGTGCCCGCCGAGAAGCCGCAGCTCAAGCGGGAGCTGACGATCTACCGCGACCGTCAGGTGTGGCTCGCGGTGGTCTCCACGGCACTCGCGGGCGGCGGTGTCTTCTGCGCCTTCTCGTATCTCGCCCCGCTGCTGACGGATGTCGCCGGTATCGGCGAGGGCTGGGTGTCGACGGTCCTCGCGCTCTTCGGCATCGGCGCACTGATCGGTACGACGCTGGGCGGCCGGATCGCGGACGCGCACATGTTCGGCGTACTGCTCAGCGGTATCGCGGCCTCCACGGTGTTCCTGGCGGCGCTCGCGGTCTTCGCAACCGTGCCCGCGGTGGTGATCACGCTGGCGTTCCTGCTGGGCGTCTCCGCCTTCTACACCGCCCCCGCACTGAACGCCCGGATCTTCAATGTCGCCGGAGCGGCCCCGACCCTGGCCGCGGCCACCGTGACCGCCGCGTTCAATCTGGGCAACACCGCGGGCCCCTGGCTCGGCGGCAAGGTCATCGACGCGGACTTCGGCTACCAGTCCACCGCCTGGGCGGGTGCGGCGATGCTGGTCGTGGCGCTGGCCGTGGTCGCGCTCTCGATGCGGGCGCAGGGGCGGTCGAAGGTGGTGACGGGCTCGGCGGTGACCGCGGCCGCGGACGGGGCCGCCCGGGTGCCGTCCCCGGCGGTCGCGGAACGCGCATGACGACGCACCCCGTCAACCTTCCCTGTGCGTTCATCCGATCGTGGGATGCTGGCACAAGGGAACGATAGCCGCAGCGCCATCTGCCTACGCTCGCCTCGTCAGGCCGTGGGGAGGGGAGTCGCGATGACCGCTGCGATGGCCGAGAGGGTCCAGATGTCGCACGACGGGCCGTGGGAGTTGCTCCTGGAGACATGGCGCGGGCTCGACGTGCCCGAAGGATGGCACGCGGAGATCGACGAGGATCAGATCAGCGTGGTTCCGCCACCGCACCGCCACCACAATCACATCACCGAGGGTGTCCAGCGTGCCCTCTACGGGGGCCTGCCCCAGGACCTGGGCATCTATCAGACCCTGGGCGTCCAGATCGCGGTCCTTCAACGGCTCTACATCCCGGACCTGGTGGTCCTGCCCCGCGAACTGACCTCGTCGGGGACCGGGGACACCAATGATCCCGTGGACGCCGCCGAGGCGCTTCTCGTCGTCGAGGTGACGTCGAAGGGGAATGCCAACATCGACCGGGTCAGGAAGCACCGCGCTTACGCTCAGGCGCTGATCCCGACGTATGTTCTCGTCGACCGTTTCGACCCCGACGGCCCCGCCTGTACGGTCTTCACCCTGCCCGAAGGCGGTGTTTACACGAACACTCAGCGCGTGCCGTTCGGCGAGGCCGTGCACCTGCCCGAGCCGTTCGACGTCAAGCTCGACACCTCCGACTTCCCGGTCTGACCCACCCCGCCGCCCGCCGGACTACGCGGGCCCGCTCTTCCTGCGCCGCAGCCCCGCCCCGATGAGCAGGCGGACGATCTCCCGGCTCGGGACCTCAACCGCGCCCGCCGCGACCGCGTCGGCGTAGCGGTGGGAGGGGACGTCGTAGTGGTCGCGGTCGAAGGCACGCGGCGGGCAGCCGATCGACGCGGCGAAGGCGTGGAGTTCGCCGTAGGAGACGTCGCTGATCAGATGGGACCACTTACGGCCGTGGCCCGGCCAGGTCGGCGGGTCGATATAGATGGCCATCAGGCGTCCGGCGCCCCGGTCCCGCCCCAGATTCCGCCGCCCGTACCGCCCCAGCGCGTACCGCCGGGCTCGTCCCCGGCCGCCGTACCGCCGCCCAGCGCGCCCACCCGGGCCACCACGACGCCCGCCTTCTCGCAGACCCAGTGCGGATCCGCGCCCAGTTCGGGTTCGACGCCGAGGGCATGCGGGTCGCCCGCGTCGCAGACGGGGCAGAGGGGCCAGCGGCCGTGCCGTTCCAGCAGGGCGTCCTGGACGTCCTGGGCGACCAGTCCGGTGACGTAGGCGACGCCTTCCGGCCACTGCTCGACCCACCAGCGGCGGTGGGTGACGGAGTCCTCGACCAGCGAGACCACATCGGCGTCGGCCACCTCGCGCGCGGCGAGATCGGCAAGGATCAGGGCGCGGGCCGTGTGCAGGGCCTGCTCCAGCGGGTCGGCGTGGTCCATGAGGCCATTGTCCCGTATCGCGGGCCGGGCCCGCCGGTCCCCTGCCCGCCCGGCCCCGAACATCCGTTCACCGATCGCCCATACGCCCGCGAGCTGCTGTTTCCTTGCCGGGGCTATACCAAGGGGAAACCGACGGGATACCAACGAGGGTCTTGACCGGCCCCATGATGTGAAAATAGCTTTCATACCATGGGTAACCCAGTGAAGGAAATTTTCAACAAGGGGGCCGCCGCCAGCGACACACCGCCCGCCCCGGCCGCCCTCGCCGCGAAGGTCCGTACGCTCACCCCGTCCATGACCCGGTCGATGCAGCGGGTCGCCGAAGCCGTCGCCGAGGACCCCGCGGGCTGTGCCGCGCTCACGGTCACCGGACTCGCCACCCGTACGGGCACCAGCGAGGCGACCGTCGTCCGCACCGCCCGGCTGCTCGGCTACCCCGGCTACCGCGATCTGCGGCTCGCCCTCGCCGGTCTCGCCGCCCACCAGGAGTCCGGCCGGGCGCCCACCGTGACCGCCGACATCGCCGTCGACGACCCGCTCGCCGATGTCGTCTCCAAACTGGCCCACGACGAGCAGCAGACCCTCGCGGACACCGCGGCCGGGCTCGACATCTCCCAGTTGTCGGCCGCCGTCGCCGCCGCCGCGACCGCGCGCCGGATCGACATCTACGGGGTGGGGGCGTCCTCCCTCGTCGGAATGGACCTGGCGCAGAAGCTGCTGCGCATCGGACTGATCGCCCATGCCCATGCCGATCCGCATCTCGCCGTGACCAACGCCGTACAGCTGCACCCGGGCGACCTGGCCGTCGCCATCACGCACTCCGGCTCCACCGGCGATGTCATCGAGCCGCTCCGTACCGCCTTCGAACGCGGGGCGACCACCATCGCCATCACCGGCCGTGCCGACGCGCCGGTGGCCCAGTACGCCGATCACGTACTGACGACGTCGACCGCGCGGGAGAGCGAACTGCGGCCAGCCGCGATGTCCTCCCGTACGGGTCAGCTCCTGGTCGTGGACTGCCTGTTCATAGGCGTGGCGCAGCGGACCTACGAGACCGCGGCGCCCGCTCTCGCCGCCTCCTACGAGGCCCTCGCGCACCGGCACTCCCCCCGGCACACCCATCGATGAGGACACCTATGACGCCCCCCTCCCCCGCATACCGTGAGCTGCGTGCACAACTGGCGACCCTGACGACCGAGGCGTTCCGGCCCGATCTCGCCGGGATCGACCGGCTGCCGACAGCCGAGATCGCCGGGCTGATGAACGCCGAGGACCGGACGGTCCCGGAGGCGGTGGCCGGGCAGTTGCCCGTGATCGCGGCGGCCGTGGACGCGGTGGCGGAGCGGATGGCGCGCGGCGGCCGGCTGATCTACGCCGGGGCGGGCACGGCGGGCCGGATGGGCACCATGGACGCCAGCGAGTGCCCGCCGACCTTCAACACGGATCCGTCGCGGGTGGTCGGCCTGATCGCCGGCGGCCCGGCGGCCTTCGTGACCGCGGTGGAGGGCGCGGAGGACCGTGCGGACCTGGCGGCGAAGGACCTGGCGGACATCGCCCTGGGCCCGGACGACACCGTGGTCGGGATCTCCGCCTCCGGCCGTACGCCCTACGCGGTCGGCGCGGTGGAGTACGCCCGCGGCCTCGGCGCCCTGACGATCGGGCTGTCCTGCAACGCGGACAGCCCCCTGGCGGCGGCCGCCGACCACGGTATCGAGGTGGTCGTGGGCCCCGAACTGCTCAGTGGCTCGACCCGGCTGAAGGCGGGCACGGCCCAGAAGCTGGTCCTCAACATGATCTCGACGATCACGATGATCCGCCTCGGCAAGACGTACGGGAACCTGATGGTGGACCTGCGTGCCTCCAACGACAAACTGCGCGCCCGCTCCCGCCGGATCGTCTCCCATGCGACGGGCGCGGCGGACGAGGACGTCGAGTCGGCCCTGTCGGCGACGGGCGGCGAGGTGAAGCCCGCGATTCTGATGCTGCTGGCGGATGTGGACGCGAAGACGGCGGCCCGGCTGCTGGCGGAGTCGGACGGCCATCTGCGGGCGGCGCTGGACGCGGCGGCGGGCCGGGGCGGCCACTGAGGGCCTGATACGGGCCGGGGCGGCGGCTGACCGGGCCCGGTACCGGCCGGGGCGGCACCGGAGCGGGCCGAGGCGACCGGGAGGGCCGGCTCCCGCGGGCGCAGGGCGTGGCGCGCTCGCCCCCGTATCAGCTCTCGCAGCCGACGGAGCCGGGCAGCGGAACACAGATGTCGGTGTCTGCGCCGCCGTCGAGGCTTCCGGCGTTGGCGATCCCGGTCGCCCCGGTACTGCCGGTGTCGCCGTCGGTACCGCCCGGCCCGGACGGTCCACCGGGTCCGCCCGGGCCACCAGGTCCTCCGGCAGCGGTGAGCCGGTCGTCCCCCGTACCGCCGTCGAGCCGCGCGGCGGCCGCGTTGCCCGCTCCTCCGGCTCCGCCCGCGCCACCGTCACCGGCTCGCTGCCGTCCCGGCGCCCGCCCGCCCGGCCCGCCGGTCCCGCCGGTGCCGCCGGTGGCGGTGACGGTGTCGTTGCCGCCCTCGCCGTCGAGAGTTCCGGTGTTCGCGGCTCCGCCCGCGCCACCGGCCCCGCCGGTATTGAAGTAGCCGCCGCGGCCTCCGGTGCCGCCCTCGGCCCCGGTGGCCGCGAGGTTGTCGTCCCCGGCGCCGCCCCTGATGGTTCCGGTGCTCCCGCGGCCGCCCGCGCCACCGGGACGGCCGGGTGTGCCGGTGATGACGGTGGTGATGAGGTTGCTCACGGTGTTTCCGGTCCTTCCGTCGCCGCCCGGGGAGCCCTGGGCGGTCAGCGTGTCGTCGCCTTCGCCCCCGTCCACGATCCCGGTATTGCCGACGGTGCCGTCAAGCCCGTTCTGCGTGGGCCCTTGCAGAGGGGCTTCGTCGTTGTTGACGGCATCGATGGTGTCCCCGCCGTCCTGGCCTTCGATGGTTCCGGTGTTGCCCGGCCTTCCGTCGCGCCCCGTGGCGGTGATGGTGTCGGGACCGCCGCCACCGCGGACCGTCCCGGCGTTTCCCGTGCCCCCACCGCCCTGGAAGACTCCCCCGGCAACACGGCCGCCCCGGGCACCGAGTGCGGTGATGGTGTCGCCGTCCTCACCACCGTCCACCAGACCGCCGGAGCCGACACCCGGCCCGCCCTGGCTGGAGCGCGCCGGGTCGTCCTCCGGCGAGAGCCGGAAGACGGCTGAGGTGGCGGTGATGCGGTCGGCGCCTGCGCCGCCGCCGAGGGTGCCCCGGACACCCGAGCCCCCCTGTCCCACCGCCCAGCCACCGGTGGCCGTGAGAACGTCGTCGCCCGCGGCCCCGGTCACCATGGCGTCCTCGGCGACTCCCGCGCCTCCGACGCCCCCGCTTCGGGGGAAGAGCAGATCCCCGATGTCCCGGACCGAGGTGTTGCCCCCCGTCATCTCGACGGTGTCGCTGTCGTCACCTCCGTCGACCACGGCACCCGGCCCGGCACCCGGCCCTCCGGTGCCCGCGGTCGCGGAACGGAATCCGCTCCGGCCGCCGGTGATCCGCAGGATGTCGGTCCCCGCACCGCCGAGGACAGTGCCGAGGGAACCGGCCCCGCCCTCCGGCGCGGTGACCCCGTAGGGACTCCCGCCGCCTTCTCCTCCGGTGATGGTGACCCGGTCGGCCCCGGGCCCGGCGTCAACGGTTCCTCCGGCCCCCACACCAGGACCGCCGGAGCGTCCCCGGAGGTTGGTCTGCGGCACATTCACCCCCTGGACGGTGATGGTGTCGTCACCCTCCTGGCCGTTGACCGTGCCGAGCACCGGGCCGCTGACGACCACCGTGTCGTTCCCCGGACCGGCGTCCAGCACCTCCCCCGCCGGAATCCCGTCGGAGCAGGTGATGGTGTTGTTGCCGCCGTCGGACGCGACCGTGCACCCCGCGGGTACGGCGGCGTACGCGACACCGCCCAGCGGCAACTGGACGACGGCAGCCGCGACGGTGACCGCGACGGCGGTGACGGACAGGCGGGCACCCGGTCTCCGGGCAGATGGCGAGAGCGGCACGACGGTACTCCTGACATGGGTGGGCCGGGAGCGCGGCGCCGGAAAACGCCCGCTCCAGCCTCACCGTCGAACCGGCCGGACCACCCCGCAACGCCAGGCGGCATTCGGCCCACCGGGCCCCGGGGGCACGGCCCCGCCCCGGCTACGCCCGGGGCCCCGGGCCCAGGTTCGGGCTGCCGCTGACCGCGTAGGCCGGGAGGGGGGCGGTGGTCAGGACGGAGCGGGGCAGCGACAGGCCGAAGCGGGACTCGACGACCGCGAGCGTACGGCGGCGGCAGGCGTCGAAGTCCTCCGGCTCCGGGTCGCCGTAGGTCACCCCGTCCGTGTGGAGGATCCCGGCGGCGACGAGGTCGGGGAGGAACAGATCGGGCTCGGCCCCGTAGCGGACCGCCTCCTCGCAGAGCCCGAAGCCGCAGAGGACGCGGCCGTCGCGTGCGTAGAAGAGGTACGCGGGCGGGTGCTCCACGGACGGGTCGTAGTGGACGGCCTCCACGCCGGACCGGGAGATCTCCTCCAGCCGGTCCCGCCCGGTGGAGTCCCCGTACTCGATGGCGAACGACCATCCGGCGTGCTCGCCGACCCGCACCACGCCGTCGCCCCGGGAGGCGGGCCGGTAGAACTCCAGGGGCAGTTCGGAGACCCGGGCCGCGGTGAGCGGTTCACTGCCCTCGCCGGCCTTGCCGCCCATCCGGACGGCCAACTCCTCCGCGCCGATGCCCCGGGCGAAGACCAGCCCGGCCATCAGCCAGGACGCCGCGCCCACCAGCCACTGGATTCCGTCGCCCATACCGCTCGCCTCCCCGACATCACGCTCTGCTCGGTTACCGGCCCTTCCGACTGTAGGCACCACCACTGACACTCCGGTTCAGCCAACGGGCCGAAGGGTTCCGGCCCCTTTGCAGGATGCAGCGGATCGCTGAGAAGTGCAGGGGCATCCCGTGATAACGCCCCGTGAGGCGCGCGACAGTGTATGGAGGTTCCGCGGTAGCGGAGCACGTCATGACCGGTGCGCCCGCGGCGGGAGAGATCCACTCGGGCCCGGTGCGCAGTCGAATTATTCAACAACCTTGACGCAGCGGGGGCGTCCGGGGGTTCCGGGCGGGGCGGCCGTTCCCCGGGAGCGGGAGCCACGTCGTTCCGGATACGCCACCGGCTGCCGTTGCCGGACCGGGAACGGCAGTCCACCGCCTCCGCTGCCGGACCGGGCGCGCGCTACGGGTCCCGTCGCAGGAACCCGTCCGCGGCAGCGCGCAGAAAGGACCTGGCGTCGGCGCCGACGAGCGCATGCTCCATGAAGACCGCGAACAGTTCGAGATGGTGAGCCACGTCCCGGGGGTCGCGCAGGACGACCTCCCCCGAGAACAATTCGACCGTCACCAGCCGCTCGTCGTAGACGACGAAGATGTTCATGGGGATCGCGGGCACCTCGGCGGACCGGGGCACGATCGCGATCTCCACATTCCCCTTCTCCGCCACCGACGCCATATGGGAGCACTGCGCCGCCATCACCCGGGCGGGGGCCCGGCGCCATGTCACGGCCTGCTCCGTGAGCAGGAAGGTGAAGGAGCGCGAGGGATCGTCCAGAATCGTCCGGCGTTCCATCCGCGCATCCACGGCCCGCCGCACATCCCTGGCCGGGTCGCCCGCGACCGTGCGCGAGAGCGTCTGTTCCGCGTACTCCCGGATGTGCAGAAGCCCGGTGGGAACGGCCGGCAGGAAGTGCCGCATCACGTGCGAGGACTGTTCCAGCGCCCGGAGTTCGACCTGCTTGCGGTGCAGACCGACCCGGGCGTAGGCCCGCCAGGACGCGTAGTCGACGTTGGCCCGGCGGGCCAGTCTCAGCAGTTCGTCGGCGACTTCCCTCGGCACCTCCAGCGCGGCCAGGATGCATTCCACGTCGAGGACCGTGGGAAGAGCGCGGCCGGTCTCGATGCGGCTGATCTTGGTTTGGCTCATGTTGCAGCGCACGGCGAGCCGCTCGCCGCTGAGACCGGCGGCCAGGCGGAGACTCCGCAGAGCGTCCGCCAGGCCCTTCCGGTCCCTGCCCTGATGATCAGCCTCTATATTCACCAAAGGGGACTGCGTCCTTCAGCGCCGAGTCTCGCCAGCGACGGTAGGTGTCGAGGTCCGGATCCACGATGCGTTCCCTGTTGATCTGGGTCCCGTCGGCACGGTAGTTCAGATGGACGACGACCGCGTCGTCGAAGAGCCAGAAGTCCTGCTCGGGCAGGATCGTGTCCGGCCGGCCGGTGAGATCGACGATCCGGTAGTCCTCGCCGGCCGCGACATTCCCCGGGATGCACCACGCGAAGAGATAGCGGCTGTAGTCCGTCAGGGGCTTGCGCACGACCTTGGCGCGCGTCATGGTCCGCCCGGACGCGACATGGCCCCTGATCGTCCGATGCCACGACGCGTTGAACCCCTCGGGCAGGGGGTCGCCGTCCAGGAAACTCCGCAGCGATTCGGCCTCGGCAGGCATCGTGTAGGTCTGATGGACCTCCAGCCGGAAGGCGGAGTCCCGGAAGTCGCGGAAGTACGACTGCCATTCCTCGCCGTCCAGCAGCACCGGACTAGAGCCATCCACGGGCACGTGCGGCCTCCTTCAGAACGCTCTCCGGGATCAGAACGACCGACTCGCCGTCCGGCACCGGATGAACCACGTCGAAGCCCTGCACAGCCAGCAGTGCGGGGTCCGGCGTAGCGTAAACGGTCGGGCAGTCGCCGTTACCGCAGTCGTCGTCGCCGGGGCTGCACGGCCCTCCGGCAATCTGTGTCAGCTCCATGGGAGCCTCCCCCCTCTGGGTTTCCGAACTCCACGGATGGTGGTTTCCCGCTGCCCTCACAGTGCAGACCCACCAGTCACGTTCTCGCATGGATTGCCCGCCGCACGATCCTCCGCTCGATGTCAGGTCCGGTACTCGGTGGGACGCATCGCCACCTGGTCGGCGGTCATCCCTTCGACGCTCAGGTCGCCGGTCCACAGGCCGTATCTGTTGCAGTACGCATCGGCGAACCGGATCCGGTAGCCATCCTGTTCGAGCCGCCAGCCCCGGTCGTCGAAGTGCGCGATCCGGTCGCTGCCACAGACGAACGCCCGGGTGGCCTGGACAAGAATCCAGCGCCCCAGCTTGTCGCGTGACGAATCGCCGGTATTCATGGCTGCCGCCACCTGCCACAGACGGTGCCAGCCGACTCCCGGTGTCAGCGGGCCGACTACCCCGATGTCACCGAGCTGCCGGTGATCCAGGTGGTGGGTGGCATAGCCGAAGACCACACCGAACATGTGGAAGACCGTGACGCGGCCGCGGCCGGCCGGCGTTCCGCTCCGGGCAATCGGCAGAGGGCTTCCCGGTACGGCATCCTCTGCCCCGGAGGCGGTTCGGAGGCCCGCGGACGTCCGGACCGTCAGCCCTCCGGCCTCAGCAACAGGGTCCATCGCCGCAGCAGGCCGGGGGGTTGCACTCCGCGGTCGTCCCCCAGAGCCGTTCGTCCACCTCGAATCCGGCGGCGCGGATCCGCCCGGCCACCGAGACCATCAGGTCCGGCGTACGCACTGTGGAGTTCGGCTCGTGATGGACGAAGAAGCCGAAGCGGTTACGGCACCAGTCCGCATACTCCTGGGTGTGCAGCATGAAGGCATGCCAGCCGGGGTCCACCAGTCGGCTCGGCGCCAGATCGTAGGCCCGCTCACTACCGACGACGTAGACGAACGCCATCGCCTGGTCCATCACCGCATCGGCCACCACCCGCTCCATGCCGTACTCCTCGGCACAGAAGGCGGCCAGCCGCTCGAACAGGCCGGGGCCGACGAGGTCTCGTCCTCGCCGTAAGGCAGCTGAACTCTCCACCATGGTCGTCACGATCGTCTCCCATCGGATGTGGGCCGCTCCGGGCATTCCGATGGTTCCGCAGACTGCGGCGAATTCCCCCCTTTATGCGCGTTGTTGCATAAAGAGGGGCAGGCTCGGCTTACAGCAGCGGTGGAGTTTCACCGAAGCCGTCCGTCGCGCGGGCGGCTACCGCCAGGATGGGCCGGGTGACAGCGCCCCGCCTTGACCTCTGGCACCACTACGGCCGGCTCAGCGCCGAGGCCGGCCGCGGCGTCCCCGGTACCTTCTCGGCTGCCACAGTGATGCGGAACCCCGGCCAGCAGGACGTCATCAGTCCCGCGAACCGGACTCGTACGGCACCTCGTTCTCCTCGGACAGTCCCCGGATACGCCGCAGCAGCGCCTCCCGCACGCTGTCCGGGGAGAGCACCCTCAGCGGCGTGCCCAGGCCCAGCAGGTACTCGGCGAGCTGCTCCGCGTCGTTCGCGCCGACCTCGACGACGGTCGCGTCCGGCCCGTCCGGGTGGTGAGTGCCGATCGTCGGCGGGACCAGCCGCAGGGCCCGTTCCATGGGGTGCGGGAGCCTGATCGTCACGTAGAGCGGATAAACAACACCGTCGATGCCCCGGGAGACCAGGGCCGCCGCGTCCGGCGGGTCCACGATCTCGGCCGGTACCCCGGTCGGTTCCAGCCGTACGACCCGGTCGGCCCGGAACGTCCGCCACTGGTCCCGCGCGACGTCCCGGGCCACGAAGTACCAGCGCAGCCCCGTGTACACCAGCCGGTACGGGTCGACCTCCCGGACGCTCGCCCTTCCCGCATGGTCGCGGTACGACAGCCGGGCGCGTACGCCACGGCGGCAGGCGGCGGCGAGCTCCCGCAGCATGCCGGGCGAGATCCGGGGCTCCCCCGGGCTGGGAGTCCGTACGACGGTGGCGTCCATCTCGCCCAGCCGGTCCGCGATCCGGGGCGGCAGCACCTGCCGCAGTTTCAGCAGCGCCGAGAGAGCGGCCTGGTCGTCGCCGAGGATGCCGCTGAACGCGGCCTCGCGCAGGGCGACGGCCACGGCGAACGCCTCCTCGTCGTCGAGGACCAGCGGCGGCACCCGGGCTCCGCCGACCAGGCGGTAGCCGCCCCACGGGCCAGGATCCGACTCGATGCCGTAGCCGAGTTCCCGCAGCCGCGCGATGTCCCGCCGCACGGTGCGCCCGGTGACCGCCAGCCGCTCGGCCAGTTCGCCGCAGGTCCAGGACGGCCGGGTGGGCAGCAGGGCGACCAGTCGCAGCAGGCGGGAGGAAGTGCTGATCACGTCCCGCAGTGTTCCCCATGACCAGGACCGGCCCTGTCCTGGTCCCGTCCTAGGGTCCCGTCCCATGAGCACTGGAACCACGACCAGCACCGCCGCCGCACCGGCGATCCGGCTGCTGTCCGTCGACTTCGACTGCCCGGACCCCGCCGTCCTGTCCCGTTTCTACGCCGAGGCCCTCGGCCTGCCCGTCGTCTACGCCGCCGACGACTTCGTCCTCCTCGGCCGGGACGGCGCCCCGGGACTGGGGTTCATCCGGATCGCCGACTACCGCCCGCCGACCTGGCCGGACCCCGTGCAGGGGAAGCAGGCGCATATGGAGCTGGGCGTCGACGACCTGGAGGCCGCGTACGCGCGGATGCTGGCCCTGGGTGCGGTGGAGCCCCCGGACCAGCCGCATTCGGAGGAGGGGCGCCGGGTACTGCTGGACCCGGCCGGGCATCCGTTCTGCCTCTCGACGGGCATCTGACGTACGTCCGGGCCCGGCGAGCGGTCGCCGGGCCCGGACGGATGCGCCGTGGGTCAGGAGCTGTGGTCAGGAGGGCAGGCTGCCCTTCCTGACCGCCGTGACGAAGGCGGACCAGTCGGCGGCCGGGAAGACCAGGACCGGGCCGTCGGGGGTCTTGCTGTCACGGACGGGGACGAGGGCGGGGAGGTTCGCGGCGATCTCGACGCAGGCGCCGCCGTCCTGGTTGCTGTAACTGCTCTTGAACCACGCGGCGGAGCTGAGGAGATCGTCGGAGACCTCCAGGCACTGGCCGCCGTCCTGGTTGCTGTAACTGCTCTTGCGCCAGGTGACGGCACTCAGGTCGATGATGGGGCGTCGCATGGCACTTCCTCCAACATCCGCAGGATGAACGTCCGCGACTCGGCCGGGGACAGCGCCAGGTCGCGTACGGAATCGTATGCGCGCTGGAGCCGTTCGACGTCGGCATCCGACTCAACCAGGTAGCCGGAGTAGCCGGTTTCCACCCAGGCAACCGTCTGCCGATCGGAGGTACGCAGGAACATGGTGTCGGCATTCGTCAGACCATGGATCCCGGCCGCCATCCGTATCACCTGGACAGTGACCGCGGACCGTTCACTGATGGCGACCAGATGCTCCAACTGCCGTCGCCACTCGGACGCATCGGCCAGCTCCGTGCGGAGCACTGCCTCGGACAGGATGGAGCGAAAGCGAGGGGCGTCGTCATCCGTCAGCAGCGCCGACCGGCCCATTCGCGCATCGACTTGCCGGGACAGTGCCTCACCCTTGAGGCCGCCCGTCGAGAGCAGCTCCGTCGCATAGCCCCTGGTCTGGAGCAGGCCCGGCAGCACGCTCACCGCGTAGTGCCAGAGGTCCACCGCCTCCGCCTCCAGCGTCATATAGCGGCGGTACTGCTCCTTGAACTGCGTCGGGTCCCCCAGCGCCAGCTCCCACAACGCCAGCAGCCCACCCCGCATCCCGTAATGCTGGTCCAGCGCCAGCGCGACCTCCGGGCCGCCGATCGTCTCGCCCTTCTCCATCTTGCCGAACAGGGACCAGTCCCAGCCCATCCGGTCGGCCAGCCTGCGCAGGCTCTCGCCCGACTCGACTCGCAGTGCCCGCAGCTCCTCGGCAAACCGCTGCCTCGGTGACTGGCTCCGGCCGGTGGTCGCTTTCCTCGGTGGCATGACGCCCCCTTCCAACGGGTGTGGAAGTAACCCCGGACGAAGTGGAAGGAGCATCTGTCTACGTTGTTCGCGCGCAAGGTCCGGGCCCAAGCTCAGTGACGCTCGGGATACGCACCGTAGCCCAACTCCCGTACGACATACAGGCAAACAGGCGAAATATCAGGATTGGAGCGACCACGTATGGCGAACGACGGTGACCGGCAGCGAAGCGCCGCGGCAGTGAAGATCAGGCAGGCGGAGGAGGCGTGCGACATCCTCGGGGAGGCGCTCGCGCGGGCCGGGGTGCGGCTGCCTTCGCTGGGGGTGGATGCCTGTGCGTACGGCGCAGACGATCCCCTCCCGCTGATCGAACTCGGGCGCTGCATGCCCGCGGTCGCGCTCGCCCTGGCCGCCGTCATAGAGCAGGGTGTCCAGCGGCGGCGGGCGGAGGGCGAGGAGGTCCGGCCATGACCCGGGAGGGGCTGACCGAGGTCCCGCCGCCCGCGCGGAACGCGATCTGCTGCGACTGCGGGCGGCCGACGTACGCGCCCGTGCCCGTACGCCATATCGAGCAGGGCAGCGGGCCGGGGCACACGGTGTACGCCTGCCCCGGGTGTGCCCCGGAGATCGCGCCCGGGCCGCTGCCCGGCGAGGTCGCCGCCGCGCCGTCCCCCTGACACCTGCCCCCTGACGCTTGGCTCACAGGCTTGTCGGGAAAAGCACTCTTGGCGGCCGGTCCGGCCGGATAGGGTCGGTCGCCGAATTCGCGCAATGCACGTGCCGTCAGGGGGGACGCATGTCATTCGAGGAAGAGTGGTCGCAGCTCAAGGAGGACGCGCTGCGGAGGCGGGAGGCCGCCGGGATGCGGCTCAACTCCACCGGACCGCCCGGTCCGGGGCCGGCCGCCGGGGATCTGGGGCTTCAGGACGGGCCGATCCGCGCCAAGACCTCGCAGCTCACCACGGTCCAGGCGGAGGCGCAGGGAAAGTCGCAGCTCGACGACGCGGTCGCGGTCGGCCGGGTGCACTCCGGCTGGGAGGCCGGCGGTGCGAGCAACGTCTGTGTCGAGGCCTGGCAGAAGCGGCTCAGGGAGCTGGCGCGGATGGCGGAGGGCGCGGCCAACGCGGTGACCGCCGCCATGGACCAGCAGATCGGTGACGACGTCTCGATCGCCGAGCGGATCCGGATCAACGCCGACCTGCTGGAGAGTTCCTGATGGTCTCCGTACAGGAATTGGACACCGCGCAGCCGCAGAAGTGGCGTGACGCGGCCGCCGATGTGATCCGGGCCGCCCAGCAGTGCGAGGCGCTGGGCGCGTTCGCCCGGGACGAGATCGGCCAGACGCTGAGCAAATGCTGGTCGGGGGACGCGGCCCGCGGCGCCCGGGACGCCTTCCACAAGAACGCCGGTGACTACGAGGCGGCGGCGGTCGCGCTGCGGGCGCTGGCGAAGACGTACGACGGGCTGGCCGAGACGATCACGAACGCGCAGCGGGACCTCCGCAGCGGGGTGGAGTACGCGCGGACCCATGGCCTGACCGTGGACGAGAGTGGCCGAGTCAGGGTCGCTCCGGACCAGGCGCAGGATCCGGCCGTCGACAAGACGGACAAGGTGACCCACGCGGCCGATGTCATAGGTGCCGCGCTGGCCCTGGCGAGCCTGGTCGACCGGAACTCGGCCCGCGAGATGCGGACCGTCGAGGGAATCACCAAGCTCGGGGATCCGAACCTGGCGCGGGAGGCGCTGAACCCGAACAGTCCGCTGGCGATCGCCCTGCGGCTGTCCGGCGGGCTGGACGGTGTCCATCCCATCAATGTCCCGCCGACCGTACTGGCCGCCGTCGACCGGGCGGCCCGGGAGACCGGGATGAGCCGCAAGCTGCTGCTGGCGATCCTCTGGCAGGAACAGCAGTGGTACCAGAACTTCAATCCGAGCGGCAGCGGTATCTGGGCGTCGTTCGGGCGGTTCGCCAACTGGGCGGCGATAGCCAGCGGTCAGGTGCCGGACAAGTCCCTGGGGATCGTGCACATCAAGCCGGAATCCGCCCGCAAGGTCGCCGCCGACAACGCGGGCAAGTTCATGCTGACCGACGGCCGGGACGTCAAGGACCTCTCCAACGAAGAGCTGGCCGTACTCATCGAGAACGACCCCGATCTCAGCGTCCGGCTCGCCGCCCACCATCTGGCGGCGCTCCAGGCGAACCAGCACGGGTCGGCCACCGACAAGCACCTCTTCCTGCTCTACGCGGCGGACACCCCGCAGATGCGGGAGAGCAACGAGCAGTACGGCGACGAGTCCGGCCCGCGCGGCGGCGCCATCAGGCCCCGGGCCAACAACTGGGACCGAATCGAACCGCATCTCGACGACGCGATGGCGTGGAACGACCTGACGCCGGAGCAGCGGGCGCAGGCGTTCGAGCAGGTGAGATCGCAGGCACCCGCGGGCACCGATGTCTCCGTGGACTCGGTGATCCGCCCGGACAGCGCCGACGGCAAGGGCACCGGCCCGCGCGAGCCGGTCGTCTACGAACCGGGGCTGATGCCCCCGCCGCCCACCAAGGACCAGATCTACCAGGACCCCTGCCCGCCCGTGCCGGAGCCCAGTCCCGGCCCTTCGCCCACCCCCCGCTAGAGAGGCTGATCCATGAGGAGGACCGCGCGCCCCGCGGTCGGCCTTCTGCTCGTGTCCGTGCTCACCGCCTGCGGTCTCGGCAACGGTCCAGCCGAGAAGCCGCCCGTCCCGATTCCGTCGAACGTGCCCAGGGATGTCCGGTTCGCCTCCGCGGCGGACGTGGTGACGGCCCTGGGCGCCGCGGGCCTGGACTGCAAGGTCGCCCATAGCGCGGAGCTGCCGCGGAACGGCGGCAGTACGGCCCGCTGCACGTTCGAGAGCGACGGCAGGTCCATCGAGAACGAGATCTCCGTGTACAACACCGAGGTCATCGGTGAGGACGACATCGGGGACGCCCTCGCCTCACGCCGCGACCCCCCGTTCGGGCAGACCCTCGCCGCCGGGGGGAACTGGTTCGTCCGGGTCATCGGCGGCGACACCACACGCCCCGCGCAGAAGGTCGCCACGGCCCTTCGCGGCGCCCTCCTGCCCCCGTTCCAGGACCTTCCGGAGATCCCGGAGAAGCCTCGCTACGCCGATCTCAAGGGTCTCGCCGATGCGCTGGACCGGGCCGTGGGCTGCACGGAGCGCAAGGAGTCGGCCGGGATGCTGCGGTGTCGTACGAAGGCCTGGAAGCCCGGCTTCAAGTGCGCCGACCCCAAGGACGACTACGACGCCACCCTCATCCGCTACGGAACCGTCGCCGAGCGCGAGGAGGACCTGCTGATGAGGCTGGCCGACAAGAGGGCGCCCTGGCGGTTCACCACCGCCGGGAACTGGCTGATGTCGTTCCGCCACACCGAGACCAGGGACAAGGCCGCCCGGGGAATGGGGGCGGCGGCGGTCGACGCCGTCAAGCCGGTCCTCAAGGACGAGACCTACCTGGACTCGCCCTGCAACCCCGACCGCCGCCCCTGACCCCCTCCAGGAACCCGCCCCCGCGCGCTCAGCCCAGGATCACGCTCCGCGTCAGGTTCTTCGGCCGGTCCGGGTCGTAGCCCTTCGCCTCAGCCAGGGCGACCGCGAGGCGCTGGGCGCGGATCAGGTCGGCGAGGGGGTCGCACGGGGCATTGGCCACCAGGGTGCCGCCGACGGCCGAGACGTCTCCCGCCAGGCCCTCGGGGAGCGGGCCGAAGGCCCAGGTGACGCGGCCGGGGGCGGTGATGGCGATGGGGCCGTGGCGGTACTCCATCGACGGGTACGCCTCGGTCCACGCGCCCGCCGCCTCCCGCATCTTCAGCGCCGCCTCCAGGGCCAGACCGTAGGTCCAGCCGCGGCCCAGGAAAGTCCACTGCTCGGCGGCGACGACCGCCTCCGGCAGCGGTTCGGTGAGGGCGAGTTCGGCGTCGACGGCGGCGTCCGCGACCGACTTCACGCCCAGCCCGGCGGGGAGTTCGCCGAGCCCGGCGCGGAGGAAGGCCAGGGCGGTGGTGGCGAACCGGGTCTGGACCACGGACTCCTCGTCCGCCCAGTCCAGTACGGCGACGGTGTCGGCCGCGTCCATGACGGGGGTCGCGGGGTCGGCGGTCAGCGCCAGCGTCGGCACCCGGCCCTTCAGCGCGGTCAGCAGCTCCAGCACCTCCGTGGTGGTGCCGGATCGGGTGATGGCGACGACCCGGTCGTAGCCGCGGCCGGCCGGGAACTCGGAGGAGGCGAAGGCGTCGGTCTCGCCGAGGCCCGCGGCCTCGCGCAGCGCGGCGTACGCGATGGCCATGAACCAGGACGTGCCGCAGCCGGTGACCGCGACCCGCTCCCCCGGCTCGGGCAGTCCGGCGAAGCCCCCGGCGGCCTCGGCGGCGCGCCGCCACGACGCGGGCTGGGTAGCTATCTCGGCGGAGGTGCGGGAGGGGGCGGCGGACGGCGGGGTCGTACGGGACATGCGTCGGGCTCCTTGCGCATAGATGACCACTCGGCACCTCGTGCTTAGCAGCAGGTCACCCCGGTCGGCAACGGTGTTGCGGCGGGTCCGGCGCAGGTCCCGCCGCATGGCGCCGGAGGAAACCGGATTGGTCTGGACCGGTCAGCGGAGAGGTGACCAACGCGTTGCCGAAAGGAGACCCCTTGGCGTAGACCTCTGAACGGTCTTGGTGAACAATCGCACGTCATTCCGGCAGGGCCGGAGGGGCCGTTGAGGGCCCCGTGAGGCCCGGTGACATGCCGGAAGCTGCGCGCGGGAACCGCGTGATCGGCATATCTCTCCCCGACCCGCCGGCCGTATCCCCGGCGGGATCCGGCCAACAGATGGGGCACCCTCTGTGCGACAGCACCTCTTCCGAAACGGGCGGCAGCGTGGATTCCGGTACGGACGGCCGAGCGCGGCGGCCGTAGTGCTGGGGCTCACCGCCGGCCTCACGGGCTGTAGCTCCGACGAACCGTCCAATGTGACCCTCGATGTCGTCGTCGCGGACTACGACGTGGACGGCGGACAGAGCAGCAAGGAGTACTGGGACACTCTGACGACCCGGTTCGAGGCGGCGAACTCCCATATCGACGTCAGGGTGCGGGTCGAGCCCTGGACGAACGTGGACCGCGCGGTGCAGGACATGGTGAAGGCCGGGAAAGCCCCCGACATCGCCCAGATCGGCGCGTACGCGGACTACGCGGCCGCGGACAAGCTCTACCCCGTCGACCAGTTGCTCTCGCTGGAGACCGCGGCGAACTTCCTGCCGCCGCTCGTGCAGGCGGGCGAGCACCGGCGCACCCGGTACGGGATGCCGTTCGTCGCCTCCACCCGGCTGCTCTTCTACAACAAGAAGCTGTTCGAGGAGGCCGGGATCGAGAAGGCCCCGACCACCTGGGAGCAACTCCGCAAGGCCGCGGTGAAGCTGGACGAGGAGACGGACGCCAAGTACCCGTTCGCCCTGCCGCTCGGGCCGGAGGAGGCGCAGGCGGAGGTGCTGAACTGGCTGCTGAGCGCGGGTGATTCGTACACCGTCACCGGCGGCAGCTACGACATCAACTCGCTGCAGAACATCAAAACCCTCACCTGGGTGAAGGAGAAGCTCGTCGACCGCGGGCTGACCGGGCCCGTCGCGCCCGCCCAGCTCAACCGCAAGGCGGCGTTCGCGGCGTTCGCCCGGGGCGAGGTGGGGATGCTGAACGGTCATCCGTCGCTGCTGCGGACCGCCAGGAAGGCGGGCATCGAGCTGGGGACGGTGGCGATACCGGGGCCCGAGGGCACTCCGCACAGCGCGATGGGCGTCGCCGACTGGATCATGGCCTTCAAGGAGGGCGGCAACCGCGCCGAGGCGGGGAAGTTCCTCGACTTCCTCTTCAGCGACGAGAACGTGATCGCCTTCGCCGGGCAGAACAATCTGCTGCCGGTGACGGTCTCGGCCTCCAGCGCCATGAAGAAGGACACCAGATACGCGGAGCTGAAGGGCTTCCTGGAGCTGCTGCCGAACTCCAATCTGCCGCCGGTCGGCAAGGTGTCCTGGGCGGCGGTCAGCGCCGAGATCAAGAAGTCCGTCGGAAAGGCCGTCGCTCCGGGCGGCAGCCCCAAGGCGGTACTGGACGGCATCGACCGGGTCGCGGAGCAGGCGGAGGCGGACAGCGGCGAGTAGGAGGAGCGGGGGCAGGCGCGAGGCGCAGGCGCGAGGTGTAGGCGGGGCGGACGCGACGGGAGCGGGGAGTGGCAGGTCCGGGCGGTACGGGGTGGGGCGGCGGGCGCGGCGTGCGTCGCGGCACCCCGGGGGCCGGGCTTATGTTGGATCGTATGACCGATCCCGCCGCTCCTCTTCCGGACGCCGGTGCCGATTCCGGTGCCGGTGCCGATTCCGGTGCCGGTGCCGATTCCGGTGCCGGTGCCGCCGCTGATTCAGGTGCCGGTGCCGGTGCCGGTGCCGATTCCGGTACGGGCGCCGGAGCACCGGACGACGCCGGTGCCGGGACCGCTGCCGGTGCCGGTGCCGGGACCGCTGCCGGTGCGGCCGGCCGCGGCACCCCGGGCCCGCTCCCGGCCCGCGACCGCGCCGTGCTCGCGCTGGAGCGGCGCTCCTGGAGCGGGCCCGGGGCGAAGGAGCGGGCGGTGCGGGAGGAGCTGGGGATGTCGCCCGTCCGCTACTACCAGTTGCTCAACGCCCTCCTCGACGATCCCCGGGCGCTGGCGGACGACCCGGTGACCGTCAACCGGCTCCGACGCGTCAGAGACGAGAAACGCGCGCGCCGATAGGGTCTGTGGCATGGGTAGCTCTCCGCACTTCCCGGATGCTTCACCGTCGCCCGGCCACGGGCTTCCCCGGCCCACGACGCCCGCCGGACGGGACGGGCTCGCCGCACTGCTGGCCCGGCCCGAGAAGGCCGTGGTCGCCCTCGACTTCGACGGCACCCTCGCCGAGATCGTCCCCGACCCGGAGCAGGCCCGGGCCCATCCGGGGGCGGTGCCCGCGCTCGCCCGGCTGGCGCCCCGGGTCGGCCATGTCGCCGTGGTGACCGGGCGCCCGGCGGGGGTCGCGGTGCGGTACGGCGGCTTCGCCGGGGTCGGCGGGCTGGCCCATCTCGTGGTCCTCGGGCATTACGGCTCCGAGCGCTGGGACGCCGTCACCGGCACGGTCAACACCCCGGCCCCGCATCCGGGTGTGGCGGCGGTCCGCGCCGAACTGCCGGGCTATCTGGACCGGTTCGGGGCCTGGCACGGGACGTGGATCGAGGAGAAGGGGCAGGCCGTCGCGGTCCACACCCGGCGGGCCGAGGACCCCTCCGCCGCGTTCGAGGCCCTGCGGGAGCCGCTGGCGACCCTCGCGGCCCGGCACGGTCTCGTGCTCGAACCGGGCCGGATGGTCCTCGAACTCCGCCCGCCCGGGATGGACAAGGGCGTCGCGCTCGCCGAGTACGTGCGCGAGGTCGGCGCGGAGTGCGTGCTGTACGCGGGCGACGACCTGGGCGACCTGCCCGCGTACGCGGCGGTCGAGAAGCTCCGCTCGGACGGTCTGGCGGGCGTGCTGGTGTGCAGCGGCAGTACGGAGGTCAGCGAGCTGGCCGAACGGGCCGACCTGCTGGTCGCGGGGCCCGCCGCGGTCGTCTCCTTCCTCGCCGCGCTCGCGGACGCGCTGGAGGCGGGGCCGGGCGCGGCCTGAGCCGTACGCCTTGCGGCTCCGGGGCCCGCGGGCGCACGGGCCCGCAGGTCCGCGCGCCCCCGCAGGCCCACGGGGCCCGGGGCCGTAATCGGGGGCCGACGGCCTCGCGGTCCTTCCAGAACCCGCGGGCCCCACACCCACGCCCCTACGACTCCGTTGCCAGCGCCTCCAGTTGGTCCAGGAACCATTTCTGCGGCGGCAGGGCCGTCGCCGCCGCGGCGAGGCGGGCCGAGCGCTCCGCGCGGACGTCCGGCGGCAGGGTCAGGGCCTCGTGCAGCGCCTCCGCCGTCGCGATCACGTCGTACGGGTTCACCACAAAGGCATCGGCGCCCAGCTCCTCGTACGCCCCGGCCTCCCGGGACAGCACCAGCGCGCAGCCCTCGTCCGAGACGACCGGGATCTCCTTGGCGACCAGGTTCATACCGTCGCGGATCGGGTTGACCAGGGCGACGTCCGCGAGACGGTACGCGGCCAGCGAGCGGGCGAAGTCGTCCTTCACATGCAGGACGACCGGAGTCCAGCCCGGTGTGCCGTACTCGTCGTTGATCGCGTCGGCGACCCGCGCCACCTCCGCCGTGTAGTCGCGGTAGACGGCCAGGTCCTGGCGGGAGGGATAGGCGAAGGCGATATGGACGACCCGCTCGCGCCACTCGGGACGGGTCGCCAGCAGGTGCCGGTAGGCCAGCAGGCCGCGGACGATGTTCTTCGACAGCTCCGTACGATCCACCCGGACGATCGTCTTCCGGTCGGTGCCGCCGATCTGCTCGCGCAGGGCGGCCGTCCGTTCGGCGACATCGGGGCGGTGCGCCCGGTCCCGGAGGAAGTCGGCGTCGGCGCCGAGGCCGTGAACCCCGATCCGGGTGTCCTTGAGCGCCTCGGGGCCCAGTACCTCCGTACAGCAGGCGGTGAAGGCATCGGCCCAGCGGCGGGTCAGGAAGCAGGTGCGGTCGGCGCCGAGAAGGCCGCGGAGGAGCTGTCCGGCGATATCGTCGGGGAGCAGCCGGAAGTAGTCCGGCGGGGCCCACGGGGTGTGGGTGAAGTGGCCGATCCGCAGGTCGGGGCGGAGTTCGCGGAGCATCCCGGGCACCAGGGCGAGGTGGTAGTCCTGGACGAGGACGGCCGCGCCGTCGGCCGCGCGCTCGGCGAGCGCTTCGGCGAAGGCGCGGTTGTACGTCTCGTACGCCTGCCACCGGCGCCGGAACTCCTCGTCGAAGACGGGCTCCAGCGGGGTCTGGTACAGCATGTGGTGGACGAACCAGAGCACCGAGTTGGCGATGCCGTTGTACGCGTCGGAGTGGATGTCCGCGTCGATGTCGAGCATCAGGACGCCGTCCTCGCCGCGGCCGGCACCGCGCCGGACGGCCTCGCGGTCGCCGTCGCCGAGGGCGCAGCAGACCCAGAGGGAGTCGTCCCGGGCCCCGATGGCGGAGAGGCCGGAGACGACGCCTCCGCCGCCGCGTTTCTCGTCGAGCCCGCCGTCGTCACGGAGGGTGTACGAGACGGGGCCCCGGTTGGACGCCACCAGGACCCGGGCTGGGGCCGGGGCGCCGGAGGCGGGGGGACGGTCGCGGGCGTCGTCGGCCTGGGCGGCGGGGGGCTCGGGGACCATGTGGCAACACCTAGCCTCCCGGGCCGCGGCTCAAACGTCCGTTCGCCCGTCGTGGCGCGGTTCACGCCGTCCGCGCGCCGCGGCGACGGCGACCGCCCCGGCGGCGGCGAGGGCGGCACCGAGCCCGCCGAGCAGCCAGAGCCGCTCCCCGTCCCGCCCCCGGCCGGTGGGCGCGAGGGTCGGCCCGAGCACGGGCCCGGCGGCATCGGCGGACCCGGCCGTTCCGGCGGACCCGGCCGCGCCGACGGGCGGTGCGGCGGGCCCGGCGGCAGACGCCGCGGCCCCCTGCGCCGCCCCGGTCGTCCGGACGGCCGGGACCGCTTCCGCGCGGGCGAACGGGGCCGCGGCCAGGACCAGGACCAGCAGCGCCAGCAGTCCGGCGAGCTTCACCGCGCGGCCCCGCCGGGGGCGGCCCCGGCGGGCGGGCGGTCTGCGGGAGGGGGCGCGGCCGCGTGGGATGTGCGGACGTACCGAAGCGGGTCCGGCGGACCCGGCGGGCCCCGCGGCGGCCGGGTGACGGCGTGGCCGGGCAATAGGCGCGGAACGTGCGGAACCGATGGGCCGCGCGGAACCGGTGGACCCCGCGGAACCGACGGAACGGACAGAGCCGATGGAACGGACAGAACGGAGCGATCGGACATAAACCATACATAAGATAGTCAGCCCCGCCCGGCGGGAAACCGGGATTTACGCCGCGCGGCGCGCCGCGTACTCACCGATCTCGCGCATCGGCGGCCGTTCCTCCGTGTCCACGGCGTGCGTCCGCGGTACGAACCCGTCCTCGCCCCGCTCGAACTGCGTCAGCACCGGCCGCACCAAATGGCCCCGCGAAAGCCGCAGTTGCGCCGTACGGTAGATGGCCGCCGCCATCCGGCCCAGCGCCCGGCCGTCCTGGTGGCGGTGCTTGCGGGAGCCCACGTCCACCTGGGCCAGCGCGTCCAGGCCCACCGTGTGCAGCGCGTCGACCAGCAGCGCCAGCTCCACCCCGTACCCGACCGGGAAGGGCAGCCGCTCCAGCAGGGAGCGCCGGGCCGCGTACTCGCCGCCCAGCGGCTGGACCACCCCGGCCAGCTGCGGCCAGTGGAGATTGAGCAGCGGACGAGCCACCAGCTCGGTGACACGACCGCCCTGACCTGCGGCTTCGCCCAGCGGGCGGTCGTACATCGCCTTGACGAACTGGACCTCGGGATCGGTCAGCAGCGGACCGACGATGCCTGAGACGAAATCGGCCGAGAAGTCCCGCAGATCGGCGTCGACAAAACAGACGATGTCACCGCGGGTGACCATCAGGGAACGCCACAGCACCTCCCCCTTGCCCGGGAGGGCCGGTATCCGCGGCAGGATCGCGTCCCGGTGGACCACCCGGGCGCCCGCCGCCGCCGCGACCTCCGCGGTCCGGTCGGTCGAGCCCGAGTCGATCACCACCAGCTCGTCGACCAGCGGAACCTTCTCCATCAGCTCCCGGCGGATCACCGTGACGATATCGCCGACCGTCGCCTCCTCGTCGAGCGCGGGCAGCACCACGCTCACGGTGGGCGGGGGCGCGGCCGACCGCTTGGCCGCGAGCAGCGCCGGAAGCGGGCGGTCCGCCGCCGACCAGGTACGCGTCGCCAGCCAGCGCTCTACCTCTTCGAGCACGCGCTCCACTCCTCAGCCGTGGGGGCGCCTCCCGTGCATTTCGGGCATGACGGGAGGGCCGGATGCCGGTCCGCGGGCACCCGGAGGCGCCCGTGTGATCCATCTCGCGGTACGGACGACTATCTCAACCGTCCGGACCTTCGGTTACAGTCTTGAACAACGCGGATGACCGTCGCATGTCGGGGTCCCGCGTTCAACCTGATCAACAATCGAATACCGCTCATCCAGAGGGGCAGAGGGAAACGGCCCGTTGAAGCCCCGGCAACCCTCCAGCCGGTCTCCGTCGCGACAGTGCGATCCGCAGCAGCGGACAGCGCGTGTCGGCGCCGCGAGGCTCCCGGCTAGGGAAGGTGCCAAATCCGTCTCATGGCGAGATGCGCCATGAGGAAGATGAGGAGAAAGGGCCTCGCCTCCATGGCTGCGCAGACCGTCGCAAGCACCGCAGAATCCACCACCCCCGCCACCGCCCCCGCAGTGGACCTCGGCCCCGCCGTCGCCCTCTCCTGTCGCGAGTGCGGCGAGCGCACCCCGCTCAGTCCGAGCTTCGCCTGTGCCTCCTGTTTCGGTCCCCTGGAAGCCGCCTACGAGCTGCCCACCGGTGACCCGGAGGCGCTGCGCAAGGCCATCGAGGCCGGCCCGGAGAGCATCTGGCGGTACGCGCCCCTGCTGCCCGTCCCCGCCGACGTGGCCACCAAGCCCAATCTCAACCCCGGCTTCACCCGCCTGGTGAAGGCCGACCGCCTCGCCGCCGAACTCGGCGTCACCGGCGAGCTGTACGTCAAGGACGACTCCGGCAACCCGACGCACTCCTTCAAGGACCGTGTCGTCGCCATCGCCGTCGAGGCCGCCCGCGCCTTCGGCTTCACCACCCTCTCCTGCTCCTCCACCGGCAACCTGGCCGGTGCCGTCGGTGCCGCCGCCGCCCGCGCGGGCCTGCGGTCCTGCGTGTTCATCCCGCACGACCTGGAGCAGGGCAAGGTCGTCATGGCCGCCGTCTACGGCGGCGAGGTGGTCGCCATCGAGGGCACCTATGACGACGTGAACCGTTTCTGCTCCGAACTGATCGGCGACCCGATCGGCGAGGGCTGGGGCTTCACCAATGTCAATCTCCGCCCGTACTACGCGGAGGGCTCCAAGACCCTGGCGTACGAGATCTGCGAGCAGCTCGGCTGGCGGATCCCGGACCAGATCGTCATCCCGGTGGCCTCCGGCTCCCAGCTCACCAAGATCGACAAGGGTCTCCAGGAACTGATCAAGGTCGGCCTGGTCGAGGAGAAGCCGTACCGGATCATCGCCGCGCAGGCCGAGGGCTGCTCCCCGGTCTCCGCCGCGTACAAGGCGGGCCACGACGTGGTCCGCCCGGTGAAGCCGGACACCATCGTCAAGTCGCTCGCCATCGGCAACCCGGCGGACGGGCCGTACGTCCTCGACATCGCCCGGCGCACCGGCGGCGCGGTGGAGGACGTCACGGACGAGCAGGTCGTCGAGGGCATCAAGCTGCTCGCCAGGACCGAGGGCATCTTCGCGGAGACCGCGGGCGGTGTGACGGTCGGCGTGGCGAAGAAGCTGCTGGAGGCGGGCGTCCTGGACCCGGCCGCGACCACCGTCGTCATCAACACGGGCGACGGCCTCAAGACCCTGGACGCGGTCGCCGCGACCAGCGGCCCCACCGCCACCATCCGGCCGAGCCTGGACGCGTTCCGCGCCGCGGGCCTCGCACACTGACCCCGCCGGTCCGCCCCCGGTCCGCCGGGGGCACCGCACCGCCGCCGCAGCCGTACGCCGCCGTCCACCGAGCCCGGGCAGCCGCCCGAGGAAGGCACCACCCATGAGCGTCAACGTCCGCATCCCGACCATCCTGCGCACCTACACCGGCGGACAGGCCGAGGTGGCCGCCGAGGGCGCGAACCTCGCCGAGGTCATCGCCGACCTGGAGAAGAACCACGCGGGGATCGCCGCCCGGGTCCTGGACGACCAGGGCAAGCTGCGCCGCTTCGTCAATGTGTACGTCAACGACGACGACGTCCGCTTCGAGCAGGGGCTGGAGACCGCCACCCCCGACGGCGCCGGAATCTCGATCATCCCGGCCGTCGCCGGCGGCTGACCGCCCCGCGCGCGTCCGGCACCGCCTCGCGCCGTCCGGCCGTACGCGGGCGCACGCCCCGCCGCGGCAACGGGCCGCGCATCCGGCGGCACTGACCCTGGGTAATGGGAATGGCCCCCTCCGTAAGACAAACGGAGGGGGCCATTCTGCATGGTTGAACACGCTAGAGTTGGGGAACGCCCGGTGATCGCCCACCGATGGCCAGGTACGAGAATGCGCCCGGGCTCGATAAGAAGCAGCCAATATGCAGGCGCAACCTGTCGCATAGGTTCCTTTTGTCCGGCCGGATTTGGCCCGGAATTTCCTGAATTCAGGACAATTACCCGATAGTAGCCTCCGGGATTTCTCGTCCGATTGACCTGTTGCAGAGGGCAGTTGTGCAGATACATTCAGCCGCGGTCGACGCGTTCCGGCGCACACCTGTGAGGTCGGGTAGAGGTCTGACCCAGGGTCCGCGAGGTGCGGTCCTGTGCAAGGGCCAGTAATAGGGGAGTTAGGCATGGCTCAGGGCACCGTCAAGTGGTTCAACGCGGAGAAGGGGTACGGCTTCATCGCGGTCGACGGTGGTGCGGATGTTTTCGTCCACTACAGCGCGATTCAGATGGACGGCTACCGCACCCTGGAAGAAGGGCAGCGGGTCGAGTTCGAAATCTCGCAGGGCCAGAAGGGCCCGCAGGCCGACATGGTCAAGCTCTCGGCGGCCTGACCCGACCCGTCCTCGGCGCGCTCGCGTTCTGACGCACGCAGACGCACGCACGCAGACGCACTCAGGGGTCCGCATCCCGCTCGCGCGGGGTGCGGGCCCCTTGTGTTTCCCCGCCGCACCCCTCCCCCACCGGGTGTTTCTCCACCGGCGGAACCCTCCGCGGGGCCCTGCTCACACCGGCCTTCCGGCCCGTGCCCCGCCCCGGCTCCGGGCGTACGGCCTTGCACTCTCGGGTGCCGAGTGCTAATCATTGGCGTTAGCACTCTCCCAGTGAGAGTGATAACTGAAGGGCCGGGTCGGCGAGGCCCGCTCGCCGCGCGGTGCATGGAGCCGCCCGGTGCAGCAGGCCGTCCGTCGCGGGCGCAGGCGCGGTCCGAGAGCTTCCCACACCAGTCCGTGGAGGACACCTCACATGGCAAAGATCATCGCGTTCGACGAGGAGGCACGGCGCGGTCTCGAGCGCGGGATGAACCAGCTCGCCGACGCCGTCAAGGTCACCCTTGGCCCCAAGGGCCGTAACGTCGTCCTCGAGAAGAAGTGGGGCGCCCCCACGATCACCAACGATGGTGTTTCCATCGCCAAGGAGATCGAGCTCGAGGACCCGTACGAGAAGATCGGCGCCGAGCTGGTCAAGGAAGTCGCCAAGAAGACGGACGACGTCGCCGGTGACGGTACGACCACGGCCACGGTGCTGGCCCAGGCGCTGGTCCGCGAGGGTCTGCGCAACGTCGCCGCCGGTGCCAACCCGATGAGCCTGAAGCGCGGTATCGAGAAGGCCGTCGAGGCCGTCTCCGGTGCCCTCCTCGAGCAGGCGAAGGATGTGGAGACCAAGGAGCAGATCGCCTCCACCGCCTCCATCTCCGCCGGCGACACCCAGATCGGCGAGCTGATCGCCGAGGCCATGGACAAGGTCGGCAAGGAAGGCGTCATCACCGTCGAGGAGTCCCAGACCTTCGGTCTGGAGCTGGAGCTCACCGAGGGTATGCGCTTCGACAAGGGCTACATCTCGGCGTACTTCGCCACCGACATGGAGCGTATGGAGGCCGTCCTCGACGACCCGTACATCCTGGTCGTCAACTCCAAGATCTCCTCGGTCAAGGACCTCCTGCCGCTGCTGGAGAAGGTCATGCAGTCCGGCAAGGCGCTGCTGATCATCGCCGAGGACGTCGAGGCCGAGGCCCTGTCGACGCTGATCGTCAACAAGATCCGCGGCACCTTCAAGTCCGTCGCCGTCAAGGCCCCGGGCTTCGGCGACCGCCGCAAGGCGATGCTGAACGACATCGCCATCCTCACCGGCGGCACGGTCATCTCCGAGGAGGTCGGCCTCAAGCTGGAGAACGCGGGCCTCGACCTGCTGGGCCGCGCCCGCAAGGTGGTCATCACCAAGGACGAGACCACCATCGTCGACGGCGCCGGTGACAGCGACCAGGTGGCCGGCCGGGTCAACCAGATCCGTGCCGAGATCGAGAACTCCGACTCGGACTACGACCGCGAGAAGCTCCAGGAGCGTCTGGCGAAGCTGGCCGGCGGCGTGGCCGTCATCAAGGCCGGTGCCGCGACCGAGGTCGAGCTGAAGGAGCGCAAGCACCGCATCGAGGACGCCGTTCGCAACGCGAAGGCGGCCGTCGAGGAGGGCATCGTCGCCGGTGGTGGCGTGGCCCTGCTGCAGGCCTCTTCGGTCTTCGACAAGCTGGAGCTCGAGGGCGACGAGGCGACCGGTGCCAACGCCGTGAAGCTCGCGCTGGAGGCCCCGCTGAAGCAGATCGCCGTCAACGCCGGCCTGGAGGGCGGTGTCGTCGTGGAGAAGGTGCGCAACCTGACCCCCGGCCACGGCCTGAACGCCGCGTCCGGCGAGTACGTGGACATGATCGCCGAGGGCATTCTCGACCCGGCGAAGGTCACCCGTTCCGCGCTGCAGAACGCCGCGTCGATCGCCGCGCTGTTCCTGACCACCGAGGCCGTCATCGCCGACAAGCCGGAGAAGGCCGCCGCGGCCGCTCCGGGCGGCATGCCGGGCGGTGACATGGACTTCTGATCCCGGGTTCGCCCAGGATCGGCAAGGCCGGATCGCCGAAGGGCGGTACCCCCTCTCCAGGGGGTACCGCCCTTCGTGTTGTTCCGGCCTTCGTGTTGTTCCGTGTTGTTCCGTGTTGTTCCGGACCCGGCCGGAGACAGCCGGAGACAGCCGGACCCGGCCGGAGAAAGCCGGGCGGGCCGTGCCGGATCGGCACGGCCCGCCCGGTGCGGGGTCAGCGGACGTCGACGAAGTCCGAGCCGCCCGCGCTGTCGTAGTGCCGCGCGTCAGCGGTGTAGGTGTAGCGCCAGTAGCCGTCGGCCGCCGCGGCGACCTTCAGCGTGGCCTTGCCCTTGGCGTCCGTGTAGGCGTAGCCGCGGACGGACCACTTAGTACTGCCCTTCGGGAGGAAGGACAGGGTCACCCACTGCTTCGGCAGCGCCCGCCAGGTGCTGCCGTTGCGCTCGGTCAGCGTGGTGGTGACGGCGAGGGTCTTGCCCTTCTTCACCGGCTCCGGCGTGGCGTCGGCCGTGTTGACCCGGGTCGCGATCCGGGAGAGCGCCACCGGCGCGGAGGCCGTACCGGCGAAGCCCGCCTCGGTCGAGGTGACGACCCGGTAGTAGCCGTTGCCGCCGCCCGAGCTGAAGCGGAAGGTGTTCCAGTTGGCCGTGTCCACGCCTGCCTGAACGGTGGCGAGCGTCTTCCAGGTCCGCTTGTCGCCGGAGTACTCCAGCCGCAGGAGCTGCGTACCGGAGTCGTACACCCCGGTGTTGTAGGTGGCGCGCAGCGTGCCGGTGACGTTCACCCGGCTGTTGCTCGCCAGGGTGATGCTCGGCCGGACGGTGGTCTCGCGCGGTACCTCCAGGGAGCCCTGGGCGTAGCCGTTCTCGTACACCCCGTCGCCGTTGACCGACCAGGACGGGTTGTACTGGGCGCCCGCCGCCGGGGTCATGACGGCGGTGAAGGCACCGGTGGCGTCCGTGGTGACGACGGTGCGCTTGCCGGTGGCGTACGCGTGCAGCTCGACACCGGCCACGGCCGCGCCCTGGTAGGTGGCCCGGCCGGTGACGGTGACCTTCTCCCCGGGCAGGACCCGCTTCTTGTCCGCGGTCGCCGTGATGCTGATCTGGCGGGCGTCCGGGCCGTTGAAGGTGCTCTGCGCGGAGAGGGTGTCCTCGACACCGTTCTCCCGCATGGTGTGCTTCAGCGCGACGACCCGGTTGTACCGGGCGATCGGGAGGAGGGTGCTGAAGGTGCCGTCGGCGCCGGTGGTGACGGTGCCCGCCGGGTCCGGGGTGGCATCGGTGGTGTAGTCCAGCAGCGCCAGGGCGATGGTCCGGCTCGGGAGCGGGACCTGGTCGCCGGAGCCCGGCTGGACGCCGACGAGGGTGCCCTTGACCGTGGTGCCGCGGGTCTCCCAGTTGGGCTGCTCGCTCTTCAGCCCGGCGGCGTGGAGCCGCATGGTGAAGTCGAGGGTGCCCGCGTTCGCCCGGACCGCCTCGGCGCCGCCGCTCTCGCGGACCGTGATGTCGATGGCGTACTTGCCGAGCTGCGGAATGCTTCCGCCGTCCTCGGTGAGCTTCAGCGCGGCGGGGAGCTGGTAGCGGCCGGAACCGGGCGCCGTCTGGGTCAGCTCGGGGATCTCGGCGACGACGGTGTTCCCGTCGCGGACGACCGCCGACACCTTGGTGACGGTGGCGCCGGGAGTGTCCGTCCAGGCGCCGACCGTGAAGGAGCCGCGCTCCTGCGGGTCCGTCACGGCGCCGCCGATACCGATCCCGCCGGCCGCCGGGGCGGCCACGGCCGGGGAGACGCCCGCCGCCAGGGCGAGCGCGGCGGCGGAGGCGACGAGGGAGAGCGCCATGGGGCGGCGCGTGATCGCATCAGCGCGCATCGAGGTAGGTCGCCTTCGTCTCGGAGTAGAAGTAGCCGTTCATGGGCTCGGTGTACGCGGCCCAGTGCGCGTCCCCGTAGACCTTGGTCTTGAGGCTGTAGACGCCCTTGCTGTTCGTCTTGCCCTTGACCGCCCAGTACCACTGGCTGCCGCCCTTGGGCTTGACGGCCACGGTGACCTTGGCGTTGGGGTGCGCGACCCACTTGCCGTTCACCTGGCGCTGGAGCGTGCCCGAGACCGTGATGGTGCTGTTGTTCTTGGGCTTGGTGTTCGAGTACTTGTGGCCCGAGAACCGCGTGAGGTAGCGGCTGAGGAACTTCGGCGTGGCGGCGGCCGCGACGAAGCGGTTGGACTCGCCGTGGAAGAACCGGTAGTAGCCGCGGACATAGCCGTCCGTCTGGACGTTCACCCGGCACTCGTTGGTGCTGTAGTAGCCGGTCTTGATGCCCTTGAGGTTGTACCAGGTACGGCCGTCGGGCGAGTACTGGAAGCCGACCAGCTCGTCGTAGCAGTCGGTGCCGTAGACCCGGGCGCTCGCGGTGACCGTGCCGAACTCGTCCATGCTGTAGGCGGGCGAGCCGAAGCTGAACTTCTCGGGTACGGCGATCGCGCTGGAGTCGGTGGCATTGTCCGGGACCAGCGCCGAGGGCTTGACGTGCGTGTACACGGTGCCCGCCACGGTGGCCTTGCCGGTGTACGTGAAGGAGCCGTCGGCGGCGGACCGGCCGCTGCCCAGCGGCGTCTTGGTGTACGCGTCCCAGTGCCAGGGTGCCGAGAGCGACGAGATGACATTGGCGTTGGCGTACGGCTTCCAGCCCTCGCCGGTGAGCTTCTCGACCCGGCCCTTGACCGTGAACGGCTGGCCCTTGTGGACCCGCAGCTTGTCGGTGTCGGCCTGGATCCGCACCTGGCCCTTCTCGGCCGGGACGGTCGGCAGGGTGGTGGCGGGGTGGGTCGCGGTGTCGGATTCGATCGACTCCGCGTACGCCTGGCCGCCGGTGATCCGGCCCTCGGGCGTGACATTGATGGAGAACTTGCCCTCGGCGTCGACCTGCCGGGCGTAGCCCATGGTCACGGCCGAGTTCGGCCACTCCCGCTCCACCCTGACGTGCACCTGCACGACGGTGCCCTCCTTGGAGGGCTCGGTGAGGCCGGTGGCCGGGTTGTGCGTGGTGAGCGTGCCGGTCAGGACCGTCGTCGGGTTGTCGAGGTCCGTGGTGGCACGGTCGAAGGAGACCTCGGCGACCTTGGCGCGCTTGAAGTAGGCGAAGGTGCCGGTGGTCTGCTGCTGGACGGTGCCGCCGGGCAGGCGGTAGTCCACCCGGACCGGGTAGCGGCCGAAGGCGGTGCCGTCGGCGAGCTTGAGCACCCGGTCGGTGGTCCAGGTGTTGCGGCCGTCGCTGGTGAGCTGCTCGTCCTCCAGGAGGACGGCGGCGTCGGGCTGGGTCGAGGCGAGGACGGAGACCTTCACCCAGACCGCGTTGGACGGCAGGCCGACGGCGAGCTTGCCGTCGAAGGTGGTGGTGACGGAGGACACCGCCGCGTGCGCGGCCGGTGCCGTGATCACGACGGGGACGGTAACGCCCGCCGAGAGAGCGAAAATGGCTGCCGTACGTACAAGAGCACGAGGCAGTTTGCGCGCAGAACGCGTCAAAGGGACCCCCCACAGGTCAGCAAGAGGCGGCGGGCCGTCGGGGGCCGGCCGCGGGGCGATCGCGCGAGAGTGCGGCGGATCGCTCGAAAGCACGATAGCGGTGTGCTGCATGTGTTCTACCGGGTGGGGTGGGGAGAAAGCCAGCCTTTAAGACCGGTAATCGTCCCCTGAGGCTGGCTGGAATCCGCTGCATCCGGAGAATGACACCGGAGCCGGGCCATGGGACCCCAGGCAGAGGCGTTGCCGCCTTCACGGATGATTCGCCGCAATCACCGGGTCGGGCAGGGTCGTTCCTGTCCCGAATCCCAGCGGAAGGAACCTATTCCGTGAAGGCAAGACGTCTGGCTCCCGTCGTGGCGGCGGTGAGTGCGCTGGTGGCCCTGGCCCCGGCGGTGGCGGTCGCCGCACCGTCCGGCCCGGGCCCCGCCCGGACGCCGATATCCCCCTCCTCCCCGGTGTCGTGGCAGCGCTGCGGCCCGGACACCCCCGCCGGTTTCGAGTGCGCCACCGTACGGGTGCCGCTCGACTACCGGAAGCCCGCCGGAAAGAAGATCGGAGTCGCGGTCTCCCGGATCCGGGCCGCGGACCCGGCGAAGCGGCGCGGTGTGCTCCTGTTCAACCCCGGCGGCCCCGGCGGCGAGGGCCTGTCGATGCCCGTGGAGTTCCAGCGGGCGCTGCCGCGGTCCGTCCTCGACTCCTACGACCTGGTCGGCTTCGACCCGCGGGGCATCGGGCGGAGCGCCCCCGTCACCTGCGGTCTGGCCGACGAGGAGACGCACTGGCCCCGCCCGTACGACGCGGGGACGTTCGCCGCGGACACGGCGCGCACGCGCGGCACCGCCGAGAAGTGCCGGAGCAAGTACGGCGCCGACCTGAAGCACTTCACCACCCGGAACACCGCCCGTGACCTGGACGCCGTCCGGGCCGCCCTCGGCGAGCGGAAGATCTCCTATCTGGGCTACTCGTACGGCACCTATCTGGGCGCCGTGTACCTCCAGATGTTCCCGGGCCGCGCCGACCGGTTCGTGCTGGACAGCGCGGTCGACCCGGAGCTGGCCTGGCGGGAGACCTTCCGCAATTGGGGTGCCGAGGTGGGCCCCGCGTTCGACCGGTGGACCCGGTGGACGGCCGCCCGGCACGGGCAGTACGGACTCGGCGCCACCCCGCGGGCCGTCTCCCGCACCTTCTGGGGCATCGTCCGCCAGGCCGAGCGGAAGCCGATCCGGATCGGTGCCGACCTCGTCGGCGGCGATGCGATACGCGACGAGATGCGCGGCCTGTTCTTCGGTGTCGAAGGGGCCGCCGAGACGGTCGTGATGCTGAAGAAGGCGGCGGCCGGGAAGCCGGTGCCCGCCCTGCCGGAGGAGCCCGCGCCCTCCGACAACGAGGCGTCCAGCCAGTTCGCGATCCTCTGCGGGGACGCGGCCTGGCCGCGCAGCCCGGGGACGTACGCCAAGGACTCCGTACGCGACGGAAAGCGGTATCCGCTCTACGGCGACTTCGCCTCCAACATCACCCCCTGCGCCTTCTGGGACCGGCCCGCCGAGCCCGCGACGAAGGTGGACAACCGGGTGCCGTCACTGATCCTTCAGAACGAGTGGGACTCGCAGACCCCGCTGAGCACGGCCCAGGGCATGCACCGGGCCCTGAAGGGCTCCCGGATGGTGACCGTCGACGAGGGCGAGGGCCACGGGGTCTACCTGTACGGCGGGGCGTGTGCGAACGATGTGGCCACCGAGTACCTGACGAGCGGACGGCTGCCGGTGAAGGATGTGACCTGCCGGGCGCCCGCTCCGGGGGAACGGAAGGCCGCGGTGTCGCCGCCGCCCGCGCCGCGAGGACCATTCGGGGCGGGCGCGTAGGCCGTTCCTGCCGGATCCCGCCGGGCCCGGTCCGGAAGCAGTTCCCCGGCCCGTAGCCCGTACCGCCCTCCCCGTACCCCGCTCCTCCCCGTACCACACCAGCCGGTGAACCCCACCCCCATCACCGGGCGATAACCCCGGCCGAACCCCCGTCCCCGCCCGCGCCGGCCGACCACCGGCGTGTCCGACGAACGGAAGGAACGACCCCCGTGCAGGCAGGAAGAAGACGTATGGTGCCGCTGCTCGCGCTGAGCGTGCTGGCGACCCTCTCCCCCGCGCTCGCCGGTGCCCCGGCAGCCGCTGCCTCCCCCACCGGCACGGCTTCGGCCGTGCAGAGCCCCGTATGGCGCGACTGTCCGACGCCGGAGTCGCCGGAACTGCGGTGCGCCACGCTGAAAGTGCCGCTGGACTACCGGAATCCGGGCGGCAAGAAAATCGATATGGAGATCTCCCGACTCCAGGCGGCCGATCCGCAGAAGCGGCGCGGAATTCTCGTCATCAATCCCGGCGGCCCCGGCGGCTCCGGACTCAATCTCCCCGGAATGCTGCGCTCTCTGCTGCCCGCCGAGGTCCAGGACCGTTACGACCTGGTCGGCTTCGACCCGCGCGGGGTCGGACAGAGCACGCCCCTGCGGTGCGGACTGTCACCCGCGGAGATCGCCATCGAACGCCCCTACAAGAAGGAGACGTTCGCCCGGGACGCCGCGGTGTCGCGGTCCTTCGCGGAGAAGTGCCGGGCCGCGTACGGCAGCGACATCAAGCACTTCAACACCCGCAACACCGCCCGGGACATCGACTCCCTCCGGGCCGCCCTCGGCGAGAAGAAGGTCAACTACTTCGGGATCTCCTACGGCACGTACCTCGGCGCGGTCTACACCCAGCTCTTCCCGCACCGCTCCGACCGGTTCGTGCTGGACAGCGGGGTCGACCCGGCCCTGGTCTGGCGGAAGGACTTCCGGCTCTGGGCCACGGAGGCGGAGAAGGCGTTCGACCGGTGGGCGGAGTGGGCCGCGGCGCGGAACGCGCAGTACGGCCTCGGCACCACCCCGGAGGCCGTCTCCCGCACCTTCTGGAAGATCGTCGCCCAGGCCGACCGGAAGCCGATCCGGATGGGCGAGCAGCTCTTCGACGGAGCCAGGATCCGCGCCGCGATGCGGCCCGCGTTCTTCACCACGGCGCTCGCCAGCGGATACGCCGCCGATCTGAAGGCGGCGGCGGAGGGGAAGCCCGTACCCGCCCTGCCCGTCTACGACTTCGACGAGGGCTTCGTCAGCAGTATGTGGGCCGTGACCTGCGGCGACGAGAACTGGCCGCAGGATCCGCAGGTCTACGCCCGGCAGGCCGCCAGCGACAAGGTCCGCTATCCGGTCTACGGGGACCATGCCTCGCACATCAACCCGTGCGCCTACTGGGACCGGATCGCCGAGCCCACCACCGTCGTCGACAACAGGGTCGGCGCGCTGATCCTCCACAACGAGTGGGACTCGCAGACCCCCCTCCCCGACGGGATCGGGCTGCGCAAGGCCATGAAGGGCTCCCGGCTCGCCCTGGTGGAGGGCGGTGAGGGCCACGGCGTCTACCACACGCTCGCCAGCTCCTGCGCCAACAAGCTGGCCAACACCTACCTGGTGACAGGGGAGTTGCCCCGCAAGGATGTCCGCTGCACCCCGGACCCGGTGACGGCGGAACAGCAGAAGAAGCGGAGCCAGGCGCCGCTGATCGCACCTCTGGCGCGCGGGCCGGTGCACGGGGTTGGCTGACCCGCGTACCTCCCCGAACCGACCGTTCCGACGATCATCCGAGAGGACCCGTTCAGTGCAGGCACGACGCTATGTCCCCGTGGCAGCGGTCAGCGCGCTGGCAACCCTGTTGCCGCTCGTCTCCGTCGCCGCCCCGGCCTCGGCGGCCCCCACCGATCCTGACGGGCAGCAGCAGCGCCTTTCGTGGCAGCGGTGCAGCCCCACCGAGCCCGCCGCCTACGAGTGCACCACCCTGAAGGTGCCGCTGGACTACCGGAACCCGGGCGGCAAGAAGATAGACATCGCGGTGTCCCGGATCCGGGCGGCCGACCCGGAGAAGCGGCGCGGGGTGCTTCTCTTCAACCCCGGCGGCCCCGGCGGCCCCGGCCTCGGCGACCCGCTGGACTGGGGCGGCCGGCTGCCGCAGTCCGTACTGGACCGCTACGACCTGATCGGCTTCGACCCGCGCGGCGTGGCCCGCAGCAACGCCGTCGAGTGCGGCACCACCGCCCCGGACGAGCGGGCCATCCTGCGTCGGTTCACGTCGGAGACCTTCGCCTCGGACGTGGCCTGGGCCAAGGGCATAGCCGACAAGTGCCGGAAGAAGTACGGCGCGGACCTGAAGCACTACACCACCCGGAACACCGCCCGCGATATGGACGGCATCCGGGCCGCCCTCGGCGAGAAGAAGTTCAACTACATCGGGGTGTCGTACGGCACCTATCTGGGCGCGGTCTACACCCAGATGTTCCCGCAGCGCTCCGACCGGATGATCCTGGACAGCGCCGTCGACCCGAAGCTGGCCTGGCGCGGCATGCTCCAGTCCTGGGCGACGGCGGCGCAGCCCGCGTTCTGGCGGTTCGCGGAGTGGGCCGCCGAGCGGAACGGCCAGTACGGCCTCGGCGCCACCCCGCAGGCGGTCGCGGAGGGCTTCTGGAAGCTCGTCCGCGAGGCCGACCGAAAGCCCATCAAAATAGGGGACACCCACTACGACGGCGCCGCGCTCCGCTCGGTGATGCGCCCGCTGTTCTTCTACCGCGCGGAGGGCGCTTACATCCTCGGCGTGTTCAAGGACGCGGCGGCGGGCAAGCCCGTGCCGGACTTCCCGAGGTGGTACCCCGGCGACAACGACATATCCCTGTTCAACGCGGTCGCCTGCGGCGACACCGGCAACTGGCCGCGGAACCCGCAGAAGTACGCGTCCGACGCGGCCATGGACTCCGTCTGGTCCCCGATCTTCGGCGACCACGCCTCCAACATCACCCCCTGCGCCTTCTGGGACCGGCCCGCGGAGCCCGCGACGAACGTGAACAACCGGGTGCCGTCGCTGATCCTCCAGGCGGAGTGGGACTCCCAGACCCCGCTGTTCACCGCGCAGGGCCTGAACCGGGCGATGAAGGGCTCCCGGATGGTGACGGTCGAGGAGGGCGAGGCCCACGGTGTCTACCGGTACGGGATCAGCGCCTGTGCCGACGGGGTCGCGACCGACTACCTGGTGACCGGGAAGCTCCCGGCGAAGAACGTGAGCTGTGCGGCGGACCCGCGGCCGGCCGGTTCGGCGAAGGCGAGCGCCGGGAGCCCGGAGAACGCGCAGGGCGGCGAGCGTACGCCGCGGGTGATCCCGGACCGGTTCTGAGTGCGGTGCTGAACAGGGACTGTGTACGGACCTGAACAGGGACTGAGAACGGACTGAGTACGGACCTGATGCCGGGGCGCCGCCGCTGAGTGCGGGCCCGGCCGGAGCGCCCTCCCGCACACCCCGTGCGGGAGGGCGCTCCTCCGTTCTCCCCGGATCCGTTCCCAGCGGGCCTCTCCGGGCGCCGCCCCGGGCCCGCGGCACACCGTCGGCGGCCGGAAAACGGAGTGCGTGATTCACCGGTGCGCCGCAGACTCGGCCACATGACGGACAACACCCCTCAGAACCCCCGTACCCCCCAGCACATCGACCGCATCAACCCCGAAGGGCTCCACGCCACCCCCGGCTACCACCACATCACCGTCGTCGAGGCGGGCCGTACCGCCTATCTCTCCGGGCAGTGCCCCCTGGACCTCTCCGGCGAGGTCGTCGGCAAGGGCGATCTCGACGCCCAGATCGACCAGGTCGCGGCAAACGCCCTGACCGCCCTGCGGGCCGTGGGCGCCGGACCCGAGCATGTCGTCCGCTCCCTGATCCATGTGGTCAGCTCCGACGAGAAGGTGCTGGCCGCGGCGTGGGACCGGCTCAACGAATCCGTCATCGCGCCCGCCTTCTCCACCGCCAGCACCCTGATCGGCGTGGCCCAGCTCGGCTACCCGGGCCAGCTGGTCGAGGTCGACCTGACGGCGTCGCTCCCGGCCTGAGGCGCCCGAGTCCTGAGCCACCCGGGTCCTGACGCGCCCGGGTCCTGAGGCGCCCGCCGCCCGGCGACCTTCGTCGTTCGCGGTGTCGACGAACGGCGGACGCGGCGCCCCGCCCCCGCCCGGCAGTCTGTACCCCGGACGACGAACCGGCGACGGGCGACGGTCGACCGGCGACCGGCGACCGGCGACCGGCAATGGACGACCGGCGACCATCGACGGGCGATGGGCGATGGGCGATGGGCGACAGGGAAAGCGGGAGGGCCTGATGGTGGACACACAGCTCGACATCGGCTGGCGGGTGACGGGCATCCTCGGCGCCGCATGGGGAGCCACCGACACCGACATCATCGGGACCGAACACCTGCTGGCCGGAATCACCGACTCCAAGGGCCCGGCCCGGGACGCGCTCGCCGCCGAGGGCGTGACCAGGACCGCCGTACTGGCGATCCTGCGCGACCGGCAGGGCACCCCGGGCGCCGTGCCCTGGACCGCCGGTGACGGCGATGCGGCCCCCGTCTCCTGCCGGGACGTCCTCGGCCCGGACGGCGAGGAGCGGCGGAAGCTCAGCGAGCGGGCGCGGCTGGCCCTCGAAACCGCCCTGGAGCTGGGGACGGCCGACGCCCGCCGGGAGCCCACCGGCATCGGCAAGCTGCTGCCGGAGCATCTGCTGCGCGGACTGCTCCGGGACGGTGACGACCGCTGCGCCGAGGTGCTGGCGCTCTGCGGGACGACGGCCGCGGCGGTGCTGGCCCGGCTGGACGGCGAGGAGCCGCCCGAGCCCCCGGCGGACGGCCTCGACCCGCTGCTCCGGCCCACCCGCGACCTGCTGCTCGGCCGCCGCGGCTATCCGATGGTGTTCTGGAGGCGCTGGCTGGTCTCCGGGGTCAACTGGGCCGCCTCCCCGACCGCCTGGGTGCTCCGGGAGACATACGAACAGGCCCGGGTGCTGGGACACCGGCGGATCGGCACCGAGCACGTCCTGCTGGCGGTGCTCGCCACCCACGAGGTGGCCCGCGCCCACCCGCATCTGGCCCGGGAGGGCGCCTCCGGCGCGGGCAACCGCTACCGGGGCGGTGACCGGCTGGCCGCGATGGGCCTCGGCTACGCGACCGTACGGAAGGCCCTGGCGACCGCCCCGGAACTGGGCGCCGACCCGCGGCCCGCGGCCGAACTCCTCGACGGCGTACGGCAGGACGACGGAACCGGCCCCCTGGTGGAAGCCCTCCTGCAGGACGGAACGCGCGCCGGTCGCCTGATCCGGCACATCCGGGGCGCGGACTCCCGGCAGCCGACCACTGCCGGGTGAACACCACCGCCGAAGGGGACGAACCGTGTCCAGCGAGACCACCAAGAACAGCTCCGCCGCCGCCTCCCGTACCGCCCGGACCACGGGCGGCCGCCGCGGGGGCGCGCGGCTGGCGCTGACCGCCGCCGCCGTCACCGGGGTGCTGGCCGCCGGAGCGGCCCCGGCGAGTGCGCACGGCGGGCCCGGGGCGGCCCCGGCCGGTGTCCCGTCCTCGTACTCCCAGCTCCTTCCGGTCACCACCCTCTCCGCCGAGCGGCTCGCCACCGCGGACCTCGTCGCGGCGGCGAAGTGGGGCACCGGCAGCCCGATCGACGATCCGGCGCGCGAGCAGGTGGTTCTCGACACGGTGCGGCAGCAGGCGGTGGAGGCGGGCGCCGACCCGGAGCAGACCGTCGCGATCTTCCGCGACCAGATCGAGGCCAACAAACTCGTCCAGCGCGGACTGCACGCCCTGTGGACCGAGGACCCGTCGAAGGCACCGGCCGAGCGCCCCGACCTGGCGGAGGTCCGCAAGGAGATCAACCGCATCAACGCCGCGCTGGTGCGGGCCATCGCGGGCTCGGACCGGGCCCGTTCGACCTGGTCCTGCCGGGGGGTGCTGGCCATCACCGCCGTCCAGGTGCGCCAGGAGAAGCAGCTCGACAAGCTGCACTCGAAGGCGCTGGTGCGGGCGGTCCCGTCGGTGTGCCCGGTCCGCTGACCGCTCCCCGTACCGGAGACGCCGCTCTCACCACGGCGGTGCCTCCGGTACGGGACCGGCCCGGCACACCGGAACCGGAGGAAGGCCGCCGGGGCCCGCGCGGGGGGCGGGCCCCGGCGGGCGCACCCCGGCACCGGTGGCGGCACGCGCGGTCCGGACGGCGTGTCCGGGCTCTCGACGGGGGCCGGACCGCCCTGGATGATCGGGACCGATCGGCCAGGGACGGACCGGACACCGAGGAGCGCACCCTCATGACCACCGCAGAGCAGCAGTTGTTCATCGCCGGGAGCTACACGAACGGCTCCGGCACCGCCCGGGCGGAGGTCGTCTCCCCCGCCACCGGCGAGCCCGTCGGCTCCTTCCCGCTGCCGGCCGCCGCCGATCTCGACACCGCCGTCGCCGCCGCCCACACGGCCCAGCGCGACTGGGCGGAGGTCAATGTGTGGGAGCGCGCGGCGCTCTGCCACCGGATCGCGGACGAACTCGACGCGCGCCGCGACGGACTGGCCCGGCTCCAGACCCTGGAGCAGGGGAAGCCGCTGGCCGAGTCGGTCGCCGATGTCACGGAGGCCGCGCAGCTCTTCCGGCTGCACGCGGAGGACGCCGTACGACTCAACGGGGAGACGCTGCTCTCCCGCGACAGCAGCAAGCGGATGTTCACGTTTCATCGCCCGGTGGGCACCTGGGGGATCATCACGCCCTGGAACTTTCCGCTGCTGATGTTCGCGGAGTTCGCCGCGCCCGGTCTGGCGACCGGTAACGCCCTGGTCGTGAAACCCCCGGAGAACACACCGCTCACCGTGCTGCGTGCGATGGAGGCGCTGGTGGCGGCCGGGCTGCCCGAGGGGCTCGTCAGTGTGCTGCCCGGGGACGGGGAGTTCGGGGACGCGCTCGTACGCCACCGGGGCATCCATGCCGTCGGGTTCATCGGCTCCTCCGCGACCGGCGCGAAGATCACCGCGGCGGCGGGGCTGAAGCGCTCGCTGATGGAGTGCTCCGGCAACGGCCCGCTGGTGGTCCTGGCCGACGCGGACATCGAGGCGGCGGCCCGGGCCGCGGTGGACGGCGCGTACCCCTGCGCGGGCCAGGTCTGCTGCGCCACGGAGCGGGTGGTGGTCCACGAGGACGTCCGGGAGGCCTTGGTGGCGGCCGTGCTGCGCGAGTCGGAGCGGGTGGTGCTCGGCGACCCCTTCGACGAGAAGACCCTGCTGGGCCCGGTGAACAACGAGGGCGTGGCGGCCAAGATGGACCGGCATATCGCGGACGCGCGGGAGCGGGGCGCCCGGGTCCTGCGGGGCGGCCGGCGGCGGCCGGGGATGCCGACGGACCTGTACTACGAGTTCACGGTGGTGGACGGGGTGCCCGAGGACAGCCTGCTGGCGAAGGAGGAGTCCTTCGGCCCGGTGGTCCCGGTGATCACCGGGCGCGACGAGGACGACCTGCTGCGGATCGCCAACGACGACGCGCTCGGCCTCCAGGGCGCGGTCTTCACCCGGAGCATGACGTCGGCGTTCCGCTTCATGGAGCAGCTCCAGGTCGGCCAGGTGATGGTGAACGAGTCCAACAACTGGTGGGACATCAATATGCCGTTCGGGGGCGCGGGCGGGCGGGGCACGGGCTGGGGCCGGATCGGCGGCAAGTGGACGCTTCTGGATATGACGGATACGAGGACGGGTGTGATCAGCCTGTAGGCCGTGTCCGGCGGGCGGCGCGGGCGCTCAACGGCGGCCCGCGCCGCTCCTGTCGCGCCGCTCGGGGTCGTACCAAACTCCGCGCCGGGCTCGTTGTCAGTGGCCCGCAGTACGTTGGTGTCCGCTTCAACGGCCGGACGGAGATCGTGAGGGACTCGCGGCTATGGGGGGTGGGTGTGATCCCGGCGGCCTGCTCGGATCCGGTGAATTCCGTGCCCCACCCCCCACACTCCGCGGATACCGTTCAGACGGCCCGCGCCATCCCCGGTTCCGCCCCCTTCCCCCCTTCCCCTCCCTCTTTCCCTTCCTCCTTCTTCTCCCCCTCCCCGCAGTCGTGTTCGGCGAGCATGGCCGGGGTGAAGCCGAACCAGTAGGTGGCGGCGAACCCGGCCGCGTACCCCGTGAGCAGCCCGCCCGCATAGACGGCGGCGGCGGTGCCCAGCCCCCGGTCGCCCTGGAGCAGCGGGAACAGGGCCCAGCCGGAGGGCCCGATGGCGGTGGCGCCGAACCGGTCGCCGAGCATGGCGAAGAGCCCGACGAAGCCGCCGCCGAACGCGCCCCCGACGCAGGCGGTGACGAACGGCCTTCCCAGGGGCAGCGATACGCCGTAGATGAGGGGTTCGCCGACGCCCAGCAGGCCTGCCGGGAGTGCGGAGCGCACGGTCGTCCGGATCGCCGGATTGCGCGGCAGCCGGGCGTAGACGGCCATCGCCGCGCCGACCTGGCCCGCGCCCGCCATGGCGAGCATCGGCAGCAGTACGGTCGCGCCCTGCTGCTCGATGAGAGTGGCGTGGATGGGGATGAGGGCCTGGTGCAGCCCCAGCATGACCAGCGGCAGGAACAGCCCGCCGAGCAGGAACCCGGCGCCCGCGCCGCCGTACTCCAGCAGATGGCCGACGGCGGTGCCGATGGCGGCGGCGACCTCCCCGGCGGCGTACATCAGCCCGTACAGGGTGACGAGTCCGGCGACGAGGACGGTGACGGCGGGGGTGACGAGGACATCGAGCGCCGCGGGCAGCCGGCCCCGTACCCACCGCTCGGTGTACACGGCGACGAGCGCGGCGGCCAGCGCGCCCAGAACACCGCCCTGCCCCGGTGAGAGCCGCTCGCCGAAGACCTCGACCCGCTCCACCCCGGGAAACACGACAACGGCGGCGACGGCGCCCCCGAGGACGGGTGTGCCGCCGAACTCGCGGGCGGTGTTGTAGCCGACGAAGACGGCGATCAGGGCCATGAAGCCGCCCGCGACGGCGAGGAGGGCGGGCGTGATCCCGGGGGCGATCCGCAGATTGGCGAGGAGGCCCGCGAACCCGGCGACGACGCCGCAGCCGATGAGGGCGGGAATCAGGGGCACGAAAACGTTGGCGACGCGCCGCAGCACCCCCTTCACCCCACCCCGTCCCGGCACCGCCTCCCCGCCCGCCCCGCCCGCCCCCACCAGCGCCTCGAACTCCGCGGCAACCCGGTTGACCACCCCGGGCCCGAGGACGATCTGATACGAGTCCCCGTCCTCGACCACCCCGAGCACCGCCGGATGCCCGGCCACTTCCTCGTGCCGCACGGCCCCGCGGTCGGCGAGCCGCAGCCGGAGGCGGGTCATGCAGTGCGCGATGTCCCGCACGTTCGCGGCGCCGCCGACGGAGCCGAGGAGGGAGCGAGCGAGGCTCGCGGCGTCGTTGTTCTGTCCCGTCATGCCCGGATGTGTACCCCGGGGATGTCCAGGTGCTTCCGGAGGTCGGTCATCCGGCGGACGGATGATCCGTCACCCGGGCAGACACCACCATCGGCGGCCGTCCGGGGTTTCCAGCTGAACGCGCTGTCCGGTGGGGGTGATGGTGAGCGTGAAGGCGGTCTGGGGCGGGGATCCGGCGCGGCTCCAGGTGCTGATGGCGGCTTCGATGCGATCCCAGAGGCGGGTGGGGCCGCCTTGGCGTACCCGGAAGGCCCCGTCGTCCCGGTCGGGCACCAGGGTGGCAAAGGATCCGTCACGCGGGTCGATGACATGGTCCAGCACGGGCCCGCCGTCGATGCCGGTGCCGAGGTACTGGGCACCGGGCGCGGCGAGCTGTGCGAGGAACTGCGGCATCCAGTCGCTCAGTACGTCCGGGCCGTATCGCGCCCGGCGTTCCCGGGCCGGCCGGCGAAGGAGGACTCCGGCATCGGTGAGTACGGGGGCAGCGTGCGGGCGGGCGGTCATGAAGGACACGGTTCCGGGCAGAAAGCGGCCGTGTGCCCGCCGGCCGTCCTCGACGGTCAACCGCACCAGACCGGAGCCGTGGAGCCGGCCGGAGACCGTAGTGAGGATGGTGCCTCCGGCCTTGACCTGGTTCAACCAGGCGCCGGGGACGGTACGCACCGAGCAGGTGGCGATCAGGTGATCGTACGAACCGGCGCCGTGCTGCCCGAGCCGTCCGTCCCCGAGCAGTCCGTCGCCATGGATCAACCGGGGCTCGTACCCGGCCGTGGCGAGCGCGCTCCGGGCACGGGACGCGACAGCCGGGTCGTACTCCACCGAGGTGACATGGTCGCTGCCGAGGCGGTGGCACATCAGCGCGGTGGAGTATCCGGTCCCGGTGCCCACTTCCAGTACCCGCTGCCCCTCCTGCGGATTCAGGTCCTCCAGCATGCGGACGACGAGACTCGGCAGGGTGGACGAGGACGTGGGATCGCCGCCCAGCGGACCGTCCACCTCGCCGGGGTGTACGCCGCCGTCGAGCTGGGTTACCAGCGTCTCGTCCGTGTAGATCCCCGCCAGCCACGCGTCCGCGCCCTCGGAGGCGGGTGTGACGGGGGTCCAGACAGTGCCCCGGGGGCCGTCGGTCCGGCGGAAGAACGCGGGAACGAAGACCTCCCGCGGCACCTCGGCGACTGCCGACCGCCAGGCATCCGAACGCAGCGCACCGCCGTCCGCCAGCCGGTCGGCCAGACGCTTCCGGAGCAGGCCCGCAAGCCCGTCGGAGACTGCGGGGGAAGAGTCCGTCATGGGCATCCCTTTTCCAGTAGGTCGGCGAGTGCGGCGGCGATGGCGGTAACGGTCGGCGTATCGACGAAGGCCCACTGCCCGTTGGGGTTGCACTCGTACATCCACCAACGGCCGTCCCGGTCGAGCCCGAAGTCGAAGGCCCCGAAGACCAGGCCCAGCGAGGCCATCAGAGTGCTCAGACCGGACCGGATTCCGGCGGGCACGTCGACAGGGGCGAAAGAGACCCTTCCGTAGTCCTGTCGCCAGTCCAGGTGGTCTCCGTCGACGGTGACAAGGGTGGCGAACATGCGGGCGCCCACAACGGCGATCCGGGCATCAACGCACCACCCTCTCCTCGCTGTCCAGCCACACCCGCTCGCCGTCCGCCGCGACGGTGATCCCGAACCGGTCGCGCCCCGGGCGGCCCCACCGTTCCCACTCCCGGAAGGCCGCTTCGGCCGTGTCCCAGAGCCGCTCGGGGCCGTACTGCTCCACCGGGTAATCCCGCCTGCCGGGCGCATGGTCGACGGATGCCCAGGAAGCGCGGTCGTCGGCGAGGATCCAGAGGGTCGTCTCACCGCTGCCGTCGTCGGCCCGGACGAGGTGGTACCAGGCGCGCGGCAGCGCCAGTCCGACGGCGAACAGCGCGTCCGTGTCCCGCAGCAGGCGGTGCGGGTCCAGGGCCGTACGGGCCGGGTCGGCGTCGGTGGTGTGGTGGAGGAAGTCCCGGAGGCGACCGCGGTACGGACGGCCGTTGCGGGTCCGCATGAACGACGGGCGGCCGTGGAACCGGCCGCGCCCGACGCCGTCCGCTACGTCCAGCACGGCGAAGCTCGCATGGAAGAAGCTGCCGCCCCAGGGCGCGACGATCCGGCCGCCGGGGGTCTGCTCGATCCACGCGTACGGGATCCGGGGCACGGTGTAGGTGGCGATGAGCCGGTCGTACGGGGCGTCCGGCGGCCACCCCAGGTCCGCGTCGCCGCAGACGATCCGCGGGCTCGTGCCGGCCGCGGCGGCGTTCCCGGCGGCCTGCCCGGCCAGTACCGGGTCGATATCGACGGAGACGACGCTCCCGCCCCCGAGCCGGTGCGCCAGCCAGGCCGCGTTGTACCCGGTCCCCGCCCCGGCCTCCAGCACCCGGTGCCCTGCCGCCACCCGGAGCAGCGCGAGCATCTCCAGCATGACCGACGGCATCGAGCTGGAAGAGGTGGGCAGCCGGTACGCCCCCGCGGGAGCGTCACGCCCGTCGTCGACCTGGGTGATCAGCGCCAAGTCGCCGTAGACGCAGCGCAGCCAGCGCTCCGGCTCACTCCGGCGGTCGACGGTCCGGCCGCCGGTCTCGAAGCGGTCCGGCAGGAACAGCTCCCGCCGGACGGCCGCGACGGTCTCCTCCCAGCCGGGGGGAATCGCTCCCTTGCCGGTCAGGATCTCGACCAGTCGTCCGGGTGTGCTCACCTCACTCCTCGTCGTCCGCGGGAGGAATCGGCCGGTCCCACTGCCCGTCGGCCTCCCTCGGCGGCTGCTGCTGATCGCCTTCGGCCCCGCCCTTGCCGTCTCCGTGCTTCCCCATGCCCTGCCGCCTTCCGCTCGCCGTTGTCCGTCCGTGTCCGCAGTCTGTGACCTGGGCGCCGCCCCCGTCAGGGCGCTTTCCGGCCCTCACCCCCCGACCGGGTGCACACCCCCGCCCCCAGCGCCCGGAGCGCACGCTCTTCGTCGGCGACGGGCCCCGGCGTGAGCGCGGTGGCGTGGCGGGGGCAGACGTAGAGCGTGGTCGCGGGCGGGATATGCCGGACCTCCACGGGCGCGGTGGTCTCCCGGCCGCAGACACAGCACCGGGCGCTCAGACACGGGGGCGGCCCGTCGGCGAGCAGGCTCTCCGGAGTCATCCGGAGTCAGCGGCGCTTCACGGGCGCGGGACTCTTCGCGGGCCCGCAGTCGGGGTGCGCGTACAGGGACGGGCGCGCCCCGGACGCGGAGAAGCCGTCAAAGACCTCGGTCTCTTCGGTCGCCTCGACGGGGTGTCCGCAGCGGATACAGGGGTCGGTACGGGGTTCATCGGTCATGGTTCAACTCCCGGATGTGAAGGGCATCGTGGCGCGTGTCCCCTGGCCCGGCGACGGCGACCAGACACCAGACTCCGAAGCCGTCGGGCGTGACGCCCCACGACTCCGCCAGCGAATCGACCAGGAACAGTCCTCGGCCGCTCTCGGCCAGCGCTCCGTCCGCGGATGTGGTGAGCCGGGCCTTGGCGAGGCCGTCCGTGACATCGACCCGTACATGACGGGCCTCCCGGCGCAAGCGGAGGGTGACGTTCCCTCTCCCGTGCTCGAAGGCATTGGCGACGAGTTCGCCGATCAACAGCTCCAGGGTGTCGCCGTACGCCTCCGCCAGGCCCCACCCGAGCGCCGTTCTCCGGCCCGTCCGCCGCGCGTACCGGACGCTCAGACGATCCCGTATGCCCAGCGGGTGACCGGGATCCGTCGAGCGGCCCATGGTGATGGCGAGCATGTCCGGGACCGTGTCCCGCTCCGGAAGTGCCTCGGCCACGGAGTTCCCCTCAGCCCTCGGCTTCGCTTACCGGAACAGTTCAGCGCCGATCCGGCACGCGGGCGGGTCCTCCGGGCGGACCTTTCGGCGGACTTTTCCACGAACATCCGGACCTGCCGCCTACGGTGAATTCGTACCGGTCCTCGTCAGACGGGAATGGGCATGCAGCAGAGCGAATCCGACGCCTTCGCCGGACTGCGCAGGGCCGCGGGCTACACCCAGGCAGGCCTGGTGGAGGCCCTGCACGCCGAAGCGTCCCGGCTCGGCATCAAGGCGGCTGTGAACGTGCGGCAGGTGCGGCGCTGGGAGCGGGACAGGCCGCCGCCGCTCCCGCACCCTGCCCAGCAAAGGGTTCTCGAAGTGCTGTTCGGGCGTCCGCTGTCCGAGATGGGTTTCGACGTGCCGCCGCGCAGGACGACGGTTCACGACTCCATCGGTGACGATGGAGAAGTGAAACGCCGTACGTTCGTATCGGGTACCGGTGCGGTCGTGGCTGCCGCGGTCCTCCCGGAGCAGCGGGGTTCCCGCGTCGGGACCGAGGCGGTATCAGCCCTGCGCCGCCGTCTGGGGACGCTTTACACCGTGGACCATTCGGCAGGAGGCATTCCCGCCCAGGCCCGGGCCGGACAACTGGAAGCGCACATCACGGAGATCCTGAACAAGGACGTCTATACGGCCCGCGTCGGCCGGGACCTTCAGACGCTTCTCTGCGAAGTGGCCTGCCATCGGGCTTGGTTCGGATACGACGGGGGCCCTTCGCAGGCCGCTCCGGCACGTACCGCCTGCCTGGAGGCCCTGGCCGCCGCGCAGCTCGTCGGAAACCCGCTGCTCCAGGTCCGGGCGCTGAACACCATGGCACTGCTGGCCGCCGACACCGGCCGGAGCTGGGAAGCGGTCTCCGCGGTGGAGAACGCCTATGAACTCGCCCGCCACGCCGGGGCCGGGCCGACCGTCCACCTCGTGATCTCGCTGCGCGAGTCCAGCGCGGCCACCTCGTCCGGAGATCTCGCGGGCGCGCGGCGGGCCCTGCACCGCAGCGTGTCGTTCCTCGCACGGGCCGGCGCGGATGACGATGTGCCGCACTGGGCACGGTTCGCCGGCCCGGTCGAGGTCGACTACGCCACCGCCTCCTACTACGCGGCCGAGGGCAGCCCGCAACGGGCTATCCCGTTCCTCAAGGCCGCCGTGTCCGGTCTCGGAGGGGGCTATCTGCGGAACACCGCCTGGTATCGCACCCGGCTGGCCCGGACACTGCTGGACAGCGGTGAGGTCGACGAGGCGTGTCACGAGGTGTCCGGGGTCCTCGACAACTGCGGCTCCGTCGCGTCCACCCGGCTTTCGGCGCGGCTCCGGTCCTTCGGAACCGCCGCCCGGAAGTCCGGCCACCACTCGGCCGGGGAAGTCGCCGACCGTATCAAGGAGGCAACCGCCGCATGACCGGGATCGTGGTCGAGCCTCTCGACGGAACGGGAGCGGCGCGGGAGGAGGCGTCCTTCACCCTGGTCTACGGGGAGGCTTTCGCGGAGCCCCCGTACCGGAAGACAGCGGCCGAGGTCGAGGCACATGCCCGCCGGTTCCGCTCACAGGTCCGGAAGTCCACCTTCCGGGCAGCCCTCGCCCGGACCGGGGACGGGGAACCCGTCGGAATCGCCTACGGATACCCCCTCGGTCCCGAAACCGGCTGGTGGGGGCGGCTGACCACGCCCGTCCCGCCCGCCCTCCGGTATGAGGACGGCAGCCGCACCTTCGGCCTCATCGAGCTGGCCGTCCGCGCACCGTGGCGGCGACTCGGGGTCGCGCGGCGACTGCACGAAGCCGTACTCCGGGATGCCCCGGAACAACGCGCCCTGCTCAACGCCCGCCCGGACGCCGCCCCCGCGCAGGCCGCATACGCCTCATGGGGGTACCGGAAGGTGGGCGAAGCACATCCGTGGGACGGGGCCGCGCCGCACGACGTACTGGTGCTCGCCCTGCACGGGACCGGCTCCGGTGCCGGAGGTCCCGGAGGTCCCGGAGGTCCCGGAGGTCCCGGAGGTCCCGGAGCGGGGCACGTATGACCTTCCCGGACGGCGTTCAGGCTTAAGGGTGATGGGACGCTCCGGATCCGGCGATCACCTCCGACCGGCCGCCAGACTTCCCTCATGACCGCACCGACTGGCTCCACACCGGTCATCGCGCCGGAGATCCTCGCCTTCTACAGCGAGACCATCGACGAATCCGTACGTCTCACCGCGACGGCCGACGGCGTCCTGGAGATGGTCCGCACCCGGGAACTCCTCCACGGCCACCTGCCCGGTCCCCCGGCCCGGGTGCTCGATGTCGGCGGTGGGCCAGGCGCTCATGCCGCGTGGCTGGTGGGCGACGGGTACACCGTTCATTTGGTGGATCCCGTGCCCCGCCACATTGAGCAGGCCCGGAGGACCGGTGCCACCGCCGAACTCGGTGATGCCCGCGCACTGACCGCGGGCGACGCGAGCTACGACGTCGTACTCCTCCTGGGCCCGCTCTACCACCTGCTCCGGCGGGACGAACGGCTACGGGCGCTGGCCGAGGCCCGGAGAGTGGTCCGGCCCGGCGGGCTCGTGATCGCCGCGGCCATCGGGCGTTACGCGTCGCTGTTCGAGCACACCGCCACCACCTGGCTCGGCACCAGGGAGCGCGTACGGGACGCGGTCGCGGACATCTTGACCACCGGCGTCCACGCGCCCGGCAGGAAGGGTTTCACCTCGGCGTACTTCCACACCGCGGCCGGGCTGGCGGAAGAGCTGGCGGCAGCCGGGCTCGGGACGGTCGGCGTGTACGGGGTGGAGGGCCCGGCCTGGGCGGCCCTGAAGGCCGCCGAGCAGCACACCGGCACCCCGCTGCCGCCCGACAGCCCCCTGTTCCTGGCCGCACTGGAGGCCGCCCGGCTGGCCGATCCGCATCCCGAGCTGCTGGCCGCGGCATCGCATCTGCTCGCCGTCGCCACGAGGTGACGGTTCACGACCGCCCCAGGATCATCCACTTCCCGGTGTCCTCCAGCGGCCCGAAGCCCGCCTTGGCGTAGAACGCGTGCGCGTCCGCCGTGGCCAGCATGATCCGGTAGACGCCCAGGGCGGCGACCTCGTCGCGGATCGCGGCGATCATCGCGGCGCCCACGCCCCGGCCGCGCAGGGACGGGTCGACGTAGACGTCGCACAGCCAGGCGAAGGTGGCCCGGTCGGTCACCACGCGGGCATAGGCGACCTGGGCGCCGGTCTCCTCCTCGTACACCCCGAAGTTCAGCGAGCCGTCGACGGCCGCGTCGTGCACCTCGCGGGGCCGGGCGGAGGCCCAGTAGCTGTCCGTGGCGAGCCACTCGTGGACCAGGGCGCGGTCCAGGCGGTCGGGGGAGTCGGATATCTCGTAGCCCCTGGGGAGGCTCGGCTTCAGACGCATACCCGCATCGAAGCAGGAAGGGGAGAGCGCGGGCCACCCTGTTCCGGGCGGGGTGGGTGGGGACGGACCTGCCCCGGGCCGGTCCGGGCGGGGTGGGTGGGGATGGGCCTGCCCCGGGCCGCCGGGCCACCCGAGAGCAACCCGCGCTGGGCCCGCACTGCCCGGTACCCGGGCGCCCCCGGACCGGAGGCCCCGGCGGGCCCGCCCACCCCCCGGGGTGCCGCGCGCCCCGGTCAGGGCCGGGCCCCGGGATGCCGTGCCCGGTCGGGTCCCCCGGCCCCGGGGAGCCGTCCCCGCCCGCCGCCCCGGAGGGGGAAAGCGCTTGCTGGATCTCTTCGGCCACTGGCCGGATCCGGAGGGTGCGGGGTGCACTCTCATCGAAGAGCGGGGAGGCGAATCGCCCCGGCGTAGCGGTATATATCCCGGCCAACCACCCCCCTCTAATTTGTATGACTGCGCAACAATTAGGTGTAGTGGACTAGACCTGTCCCCGGGTAACCCGCCAAACTGTGGGCGTGAGACACGTCATCGCCCTCGATGTGGGCGGCACCGGCATGAAAGCCGCCCTCGTCGGGGTGGACGGCACGCTCCTTTACGAGGACCGGCGGGCGACGGGGCGCGAGCGCGGAGCCGATGCCGTCGTTCAGTCGATCCTCGACTTCGCGGAGGAGCTCCTGGACTACGGGGTGGCCCAGTTCGGCCAGAGCGCCCTGTCCGCCGGGGTCGCGGTACCCGGAATCGTCGACTCCGCGCGCGGGGTGGCGGTCTATGCCGCCAACCTCGGCTGGCGTGACGTGCCCATGCGCGACCTGCTCAGCCGCAGACTGCGCGGCATCCCGGTCGCCCTCGGCCACGATGTCCGCACCGGCGGGTTCGCCGAGGGACGGATCGGTGCCGGGCGCGGCATCGACCGGTTCCTCTTCATCCCGCTCGGCACCGGCATCGCGGGCGCCATCGGCATCGGCGGCACCATCGAGGCCGGCGCCCACGGCTACGCGGGCGAGATCGGACATGTCGTGGTCCGCCCCGACGGACCCGACTGCGGATGCGGTCAGCGCGGGTGTCTGGAGACCCTCGCCTCCGCCTCCGCGGTGACACGTGCCTGGGCGGAGGCCAGCGGCGACCGGTACGCCGACGCCGCCGACTGCGCCAAGGCCGTCGAGTCCGGCGACCCGCGGGCGACCGCCGTCTGGCAGGACGCGGTGGACGCCCTCGCCGCGGGTCTCGTCACCGCGCTCACCCTGCTGGACCCTCGCACCCTGATCATCGGTGGCGGGCTCGCCGAGGCCGGGGAAACGTTGTTCACACCGCTGCGGGCGGCCGTCGAGGAGCGCGTCACGTTCCAGAAGCTGCCCGCCATCGTCCCGGCCGCCCTCGGGGACACCGCAGCGTGCCTGGGTGCCGGGCTGCTCGCCTGGGATCTGATCGCCACCGACTCGGAGGTAACCGCCTAATGGCCGCACGCGCCGCACTCGCCCACAGCGCAGCGGGCGCCGCTCGCGCCGACAGCACGATCCTCACCGGAGCCCGGGTCGTCCTGCCGACGGGGACCGTCCAGAACGGGACCGTCACCGTCGAGGGCACGAAGATCACCTCGGCCGGGGCGGGCCCGGCGCCCGCCGGCGTACCCGTCCACGATCTCACCGGGCACTGGATCGTCCCCGGCTTCGTCGACATCCACAACCACGGCGGCGGGGGCGCGTCCTTCGTCGGCGGCACCGCCGACGAGGTGCTCACCGGGGTCCGCACCCACCGTGAGCACGGCACCACCACCGTCATCGCCTCCCTCGTCACCGGCGACACCGGGTTCCTCGCCCGGCGCGCCGCCGAGCTGGCCGATCTCGTGGAGCAGGGCGACCTCGCGGGCGTCCACTTCGAAGGCCCGTTCATCTCGCCCTGCCGCAAGGGCGCCCACAACGAGGACCTGCTGCGCGACCCCGACCCGGCCGAGGTCCGCAAGCTCATCGACGCCGCCCGCGGTACGGCGAAGATGATGACCCTCGCCACCGAACTGCCCGGCGGCCTGGACTCCGTACGGCTGCTCGCCGACCACGGTGTGATCGCCGCGATCGGCCACACCGACGCCACGTACGAGCAGACAGTCGAGGCCATCGACGCGGGCGCCACCGTGGCCACCCACCTCTTCAACGCCATGCCGCCGCTGGGCCACCGCGCCCCCGGCCCGATCGCGGCGCTGCTGGAGGACGAGCGGATCACCGTCGAGCTGATCAACGACGGTACGCATCTCCACCCCGCGGCCCTGGAGCTGGCCTTCCACCGCGCGGGCGCGGGCCGGGTGGCGTTCATCACCGACGCGATGGACGCGGCGGGCTTCGGTGACGGCACCTACCAGCTCGGCTCCCTCGCGGTCGATGTCATCGACGGTGTCGCCCGGCTCGTCGACGGCGGCAGCATCGCCGGTTCGACCCTCACCCTGGACACCGCCTTCCGGCGGGCCGCGACCGTGGACCTGCTGCCCGTCGAGGACATCGTCCAGGCCATCTCGGCGAACCCGGCGAAGCTGCTGGGGCTGTACGACCGGATCGGGTCGCTGGAGCCGGGGAAGTACGCGGACCTGGTGGTCCTGGACGCCGAGTTCACGCTCAAGGGCGTGATGCGCCACGGCGAGTGGATCATCGAGCCGAAGTAGTCGAAGCAGTCGAAGTAGCCGAAGGCAGGTCCGGCCACCCGCAGGCGCACCGGCGGCCGGCCGGAACGGGGGCCGGAAGCAACGCCCGGCCGGGCCGGAACCAGGGCGGGACCGGGCGTACGAACCGGGTCCGAACAGGGAGTATTCCGGCCCGAACAGAGCAAGGCGGTTGGTCCGGGGGCTGGGCCAACCGCCCACCTTTTGGCATGATCAGGACCGTACCCGGACGACGACCGAGGCCGAAGGGGTGGTGCCGCGATGGTGATGCTGACCGTCACCCTCAACGCCGCCCTCGACATCACCTACCGCGTCCCCGCCCTCGCCCCGCACACCACGCACCGCGTCTCCGAGGTACGTGAGCGCCCCGGCGGCAAGGGCGTCAACGTCGCCCGCGTACTGGCCGCCCTCGGACACGAGACCGTCGTCACCGGCTTCGCCGGCGGGCCCGCCGGAACGGTCCTGCGCGAGCTGCTCGCCCCGCTCGCACCGCACGACGCCCTGGTGCCCGTCGACGGCGCCACCCGCCGGACGATCGCCGTCGTGGACTCCGCCACCGGCGACACCACCCAGTTCAACGAGCCCGGACCGGCCGTCTCCCCCGCCGAGTGGGCCCGCTTCCTCGACGCGTACGACGCCCTGCTCAAGGACGCCCGCGCGGTCGCGCTCTGCGGCAGCCTGCCGCCCGGCATCCATGTCGGCGCCTATGCCGAGCTGGTCCGCCGGGCCCGGGCCGCCGCCGTCCCCGTCCTGCTGGACAGCGACGGCGAACCCCTGCGCCGCGGTATCGCTGCCCGCCCCGATCTCGTCAAACCCAACGCCGACGAACTCGCCCGGCTGACGGGCGCCCTCGACCCGGTACGCGCCGTCCTCGGGGCCCGCCGCCGCGGCGCCCGTGCGGTGGCCGCCTCCTTCGGGCCCGCCGGGCTGCTCGCCGCCACCCCCGAGGGCCTCTGGCAGGCCGCCCCGCCCGTACCGGTCCGCGGCAATCCCACCGGCGCCGGCGACTCCGTGGTCGCCGCGCTGCTCGCGGGGGCGGCCGAGGGCCTGTCGTGGCCCCAGCGGCTGGCCCGCGCCGTCGCCCTGTCCGCGGCGACCGTGCTGGCACCGGCGGCGGGCGAGTTCGACCGGGGCGCGTACGAGCGGATCCTCCCCGACGTCTCCGTCACCGAACGTACGGAGCACTAGCGCACCACCTGCACAGAGAAGCTCAGGGGGATTCATGCCGATCGTCCATACGCGGGAACTCGTCGGGGCGGCCTTCGGGGCCGGGACCGCGGTCGCCGCGTTCAATGTGATCACGCTGGAGCACGCCGAGGCCGTCGCCGAGGGCGCCGAACGCGCGGGCCGCCCCGCGATCCTCCAGATCTCCGAGAACGCCGTACGGTTCCACGGCGGCCGGCTCTCCCCCATCGCCGCCGCGACCGCCGCCGTCGCCCGTGCCTCCGCCGCCCCGCTCGGGCTCCATCTCGACCATGTGGTCACCCCGGAGCTGCTGGAGGCCGCGCCCGGCGAGGGCTTCGGCTCGGTGATGTTCGACGCGTCGGTGCTGCCGTACGACGAGAACGTGGCCGTCACCGCCAAGATGGCCGCCTACGGGCACCGGCACGGGATCTGGGTGGAGGCCGAGCTGGGCCGGGTCGGCGGCAAGGACGGCGAGCCCGCGCTGGACGCCCACACCCCCGGCGTACGGACCGATCCGGACGAGGCCACCGCGTATGTCGCGAAGACCGGGGTGGACGCGCTGGCGGTGGCGGTCGGCTCCTCGCACGCGATGACCGAGCGCACCGCGGCGCTGGACCACGGGCTGATCCGGCGGCTGCGCGAGGCGGTCCCGGTGCCGCTGGTGCTGCACGGCTCGTCGGGGGTCCCGGACGACGAGATCCGGGCCGCGATCGCCGCCGGCATGGTCAAGATCAACGTCGGTACGGCGCTGAACACGGCGTTCACGGCGGCGGTACGGGAGTCCCTGGCGGCCCGCCCCGGCACCGTCGACCCCCGGAAACACCTCGCCCCGGCCCGCGATGCGATGGCCGGGACGGTGGCGGACTTCCTGGGGCTGCTGCCGGGGGTGTGACCTTCCGGCGGCCTCCCTGAGGGACCTGAGGCGAGTGAGCCGAAGGGGCGCGTCGAGTTCTGGAAGGCGAACGCGCGGAGTTCGCGAGGAACGAGCGATCGAGCACGATCGCCTGAAGAACTCGACTTCAGCGCCCCGGAGGCGAACCGAGCCCGGAAATCAGCTCTGCCGGACTTCCAGCCAGTCCAGCGTCACATCGCACAGGTTGCCGGTCTCGCAGGAGATCTTGATTTCGTTCATGCCCTTCTGCAGGTTCATCTGCGTCCAGGTCGTCTGCCAGTTGTTCTCCAGCGCCGGATCCGTCGAGTTGCGGAAGTTGTGCAGCCGGATGGCGTTGGAGTTCGGCTTCCCGTTGATCGAGAGGGTGGCCTCGGCGTTCTTCATGGGGATCGTGTAGCGGATGTACAGCTTGTACGTCCCCGCGTTCTTGATCTCCGCCTTCCAGGTCACCGAGGCACCGACCTGGTTGAAGTTGGTGACATAGGCACCGCCGGTGCCCTCCGCGCCCTTGATCCCGGTGCCGGACTCGGCCGCGCCGCCCAGCTTCAGGGTGACGGCGTCCTGCTTCGGGAGCTTGCCGGAGTCGTCGTCGTCCTCGCCCTCCTTGGGCTCGGTCGCCTTGTCGTCCGGCTGGTCCGCCGAGGGGCTCGGGCCCGCGGTGCCGTCCTTCTGCGCGTTGTTCGTGTTGACCTTTTTGTCGTTCTCGTTGGTGATGATGGCGACGGTGATGCCCACCACCACGACCGCGACCACCGCAATGGCGCCGATCAGCAGTCCTCGGGTGTTGGGGCCGCGCCCCCGGCCGCCGCCGCGGCCGGAGCCCGAGGCGACGGTGTCGGGGCCGCCGCCGTGGTAGCCGGGGCCGCCGCCGCCCGGGTAGGTCTCCGGCGCCGCGTACTGCGGGTTCGGCTGGGCGTAGGGCTGGGCGTACTGCTGCTGGCCCTGGTGCGGGGCGCCCTGGTGGTGGCCGTACTGACGCTCCCCGACCGCGCGCACCTGGTTGTACGACGTTCTCGGGACACCCGGCTGAGCCGGTCCCGGGTAGCCGTAGCCGCCGCGCCCCTGGCCACCGCCGGGCCGGGTCGCGCCCGCTGCCTGTCCGTCCTCGTACAGGTAGCCGAACGGGTCGTCGTCCTCGGGCGTGCTGCCGTTCGGCGCGCCTCCGCCGTTGTTCGCGGCCGTCATCCCTGTCACTCCTCACCATGTCGCCGGCAGTACGCCGACGCGGGCGAGCCTACCCGGTTCGAATGAACCGATCCGTCGGTGTTGACCGTGATCGTACGGATGGGACTGCGCCCCGGCCGGGCGCCCCTGCCCCCGCTTCTCCCTCAGAGCGTACGGCTGTTGGATACCGGGTCAATGAGGGGTTGGGCACAGGAGTGATACAGAGTGCGGCACAAGTGGCGTACGGGAAGCACGGGATGCGCCCCTGCCGTCCGCCCTGTCCGCCCCCGCACCGCGCCGCGCCGCGCCGCGGGACCGTGCCGCCGGACCGCCGCCGGGTCCACCGCCCGGCCCGCCGCCGGTCCCGGTCCCGATCCTGATCCCGGCTGAGGTCCCGGCTGAGGTCCCGGCGCAGGTCAGCCCGCACGCCGGTGCACCTTGGAGCGGGACCGCTTCTCGACGTACATCCGCTCGTCGGCCGAGGTCAGCACCTCGTCGACGGTCATTCCGCAGCTTGCCCAGCCGATGCCGAAGCTGGCGCCGACCCGGACCGCCCGGCCGCCCGCCCTGATCGGCAGGACGATCGCGTTCCGCAGGCGTACGGCGAGGTCGGCGGCGTCCGCGACACCGAGGCCGTCCGCGAGGACCACGAATTCGTCACCGCCGAGCCGGGCCACGGTGTCCCCTTCGCGGACACCGGTGGTGAGCCGGCGGGCGACCTCGATGAGCACCTCGTCGCCCGCCTGGTGTCCGAACCGGTCGTTGATCGACTTGAAGCCGTCGAGATCGCAGAAGAGGACCGCGAGCCCCTTGGTGCCGTCGTCGTCGCTCTCCGGGGCCACGACGTGCACATGGTGGTCGTAGGGGTTGCCGGAGTGGCCGAAGGAGTAGCCCTCGGGGTTGAAGATCGACTCGGTGTCGGCTTCGTAGTCGTACTCGTATTCGTAGGAGCCGTCGAACTCGTAGTCGTACGGGCCGGGGCCCGGGCCCTGCGGTACGGGCCCGGCCGACGGGACCCGGACCGTCCCCGGCCGCTCGCAGAGCTTGGCGCTCAGCCGGGAGCGCAGCTCGGCGCTGTTCGGCAGGCCGGTGAGGGCGTCGTGGGAGGCGCGGTGGGCAAGGGCGATCTCATGGCGCTTGCGGTCCTCGATGTCCTCGACATGGGTGAGGAGGAAGCGCGGGCCGTCGGCGGTGTCGGCGACGACGGAGTTGCGGAGGGAGACCCAGACGTACGAGGCGTCGCGCCGCCCCAGGCGTATCTCGGCCCGGCCGCCCTCGGCGGAGGTGCGCAGCAGCGTGCCGACGTCCTCGGGGTGGACCAGGTCCGCGAAGGAGTAGCGGCGGAGCACCGAGGCGGGGCGGCCGAGGAGCCGGCAGAGCGCGTCGTTGGTACGGAGCAGCCGGCCGTGCTGGTCGCCGCCCATCTCGGCGATGGCCATCCCGCTGGGCGCGTACTCGAAGGCCTGGCGGAACGACTCCTCGCTGGAGCGCAGCGCCTGCTGTTCGCGCTCCAGCCGCACCAGCGCCCTTTGCATGTTTGCTCGGAGCCGGGCGTTGCTGATCGCGATGGCCGCCTGCGACGCGTACATCTGGAGGGCCTCCTGGCCCCAGGGTCCGGGGCGGCGGCCGTTGCGGGGGCGGTCGACGGAGATCACGCCGAGCAGTTCGCGCCCGCCGCCGGAGCCGTACATCGGCGCGTAGAGGCGGTCGCGGGGGTGCCACTCGTCCTCGAAGCGCGGTTCGGGGCCCTCGGTGTGCCACTGCGGCACGTCGTCCTCGATGAGCACCCAGCCCTCGGTGTGCGGGATGAACCTCAGCTCGCCCCAGGCCTCCCCCATGGACAGCCGGCGCTCCCAGGAGGCCCGGGGGCCCACCCGGCCCGTGATGAGGGCCTCGGCGGCCGCGCTGCCCGCGAAGGCGGCGACGACGAGGTCACCGTCGGAGCGGACGAGGTTGACGCAGGCGAGTTCGTAGTTGAGGCCGGACACGACGCCGTCGGCGACGTTCTGGAGCGTGTCGGCAAGGCTGCCGGCTCCGTTGAGGTCGGCCACCACCTTGTGCAACTGCCGCAAGGTCGCAAGGCGGACGTAGGGCTCCGACTCGGTCTCCATGCTCGCTCTCCCCGAGACCTCGACAGCAGACTCCAGGTATCTCTTCGGCCTTCGTACAGCGGTCCTCGTACGGTCGTCCGCGCCCGGTCCGGAGCGCGGTTTCCCGGCCACTGAATCACAGCGAGCTGTCCACTCGGTACACAGGGTCAACAAATACCGCCCTCTGTGACTCAAGTCACATTGTCGGTTGAGAGTATCCGGCTTGTGCGGGGATGTGCTTTTGGCCCTTACCAGCGTTTTCAGAACGCAAATCAGCCAACAGTACGGAGGGTGATCAGGGGGTACGGGAGCGTGCCCGGGGGCGCGGCGGGGGCGCGCGAACCAGGGCGTACGGGCGGTGCGGAGCCGGTGCGGAGCCGGTGCGGAGCCGGTCCGGAGGCCTGGCCGCCGGTGGCGCCCGGGGTCGCTTCCGGGGGCGCTTCCGGACTGGACGGGGTCCGGATCAGGCCGGAGTACGGCTGGGGCGAGCGGGCCGCACGGGACACCCGGGGCCCATGATCCGAGCCTGAGCTGCGGCGGGACCTTGGTCCTAGGACCAAGGCAGCGCCCGGGGCCCGATGCGGCCGCCGCGGTGGCCGGTTAGCGTTCCGTGTGTGTTGCAGACAAATCCCGCGGCTGCCGCGGCTCCCGCCCCCGGGTCCGCTGCCGGGCCTGTCCACGACCCCGGTGTCCCGCATGCTGAGGGGGTGAGCAACGACGAGTTCCGCGCCGCCCTGTCGAAACTGGCCGCGGGCGTGGTCCTGGTGACCGCGTTCGACGAGGACGCCGGGCCGCACGGCGAGGACGCCGGAATGACGGCCACCGCGTTCATGTCGGTATCACTGGACCCGCCGCTGGTGATGGTGAGCCTGCGCAACGGCTCCCGGATGGACGACCTGCTCGCCGAACAGCCCCACTGGGCCGTCTCGGTGCTCGCCGAGAGCCAGCGCCATATCGCGGGCCGGTTCGCCATGAAGGGCCGGCTCAGCGACCGGCTGCTCTTCGAGGACATCCCGTACCGCCGCGGCACGGTCAGCGGCGCCCCGCTGGTCGGCGGCGCCCTGGCGACCCTGGAGTGCCGGACCGAGCAGCGGGTCGTCGCCGGGGACCACACCCTGGTGATCGGCCGGGTCCTGGAGGCGGGCCTGCCGAGCGCGGAGGGCGGCCCGCTGCTGTACTTCCGGGGCCGTTACCGGCAGCTGGGCTGACGGGCCGAGGTGCCACCCGGCCGGGCACGGGGCACGGGATGCCGGGCGCCGGGCTCCGGATACCGGACGTCAGGCATCAGGCATCAGGACCAGTCCCGGCCCGTGCGGCCGCGCTTGGTCTCCGCGCGCTGCTTCTTCTCCCGCAGCCGCCGCTCGTTGATGCCCCGCGGAATACGGGTGGCCCGGCGCGCCTTCGGCGGCGGGGCGGTCGCCTCCGCCAGCAGCGATGCCAGCCGGACGGCGGCCGTCTCGCGGTTGCGCCACTGCGAGCGGTGCTCCGAGGCGCGGACGGCGATCACCCCGCCGGTCAGCCGCCCCGCCAGCCGCTCCAGCGCCCGGTCCTTCCAGACCTGCGGCAGCGCGTCCGTGGCCGCCAGGTCGAAGCGCAGCTCGACCTGGGAGTCGCTGGTGTTGACGTGTTGTCCGCCCGGCCCCGACGACCTGGAGAAACGCCACATCAGCTCGGCCTCCGGCAGGGAGACCGAACCGCGGATGACATAGGGCCCGGACATGCCCCCATGGTCCCCCGGACGGGCCGTCCCCGTCACCCCGGTTTCCGCCCCGGTCCACGGAACCGGCCCGCTGCCCGGCGAGAGCGCCGCAGGAAACACCCCAGGAGCACCGCAGGAAACACGGCAAGCGGTTGTGGAACCCGTCACCGCTCTCCCGGCGTTATGGGGGTTGGGGGTAGCTTCGGGCACGAGGCTCTCGTCCATAACGGTCCGGACCGGGTGGTCCGGACCGGAGACTCGGCAACGACGCGAAACAAAGGGGATGTCCCAATGGCAGTAAGCCTGACCAAGGGCGGCAACGTCTCGCTCACCAAGGAGGCGCCCGGCCTGACCGCGGTCACCGTCGGCCTCGGCTGGGACGTCCGTACGACCACCGGCACGGACTTCGACCTCGACGCCTCCGCGATCGGGGTCAACGCCGCGGGCAAGGTCGCGTCCGACGCGCACTTCGTCTTCTTCAACAACCGCGCCACGCCGGACCAGACCATCGTCCACACCGGCGACAACCGGACCGGCGAGGGCGGCGGCGACGACGAGCAGATCAACGTCAACCTCGCGGGCCTGCCCCTCGACGTCGACAAGATCGTCTTCCCGGTCTCCATCTACGACGCCGTCACCCGCAGCCAGAACTTCGGCCAGGTGCGCAACGCGTACATCCGGATCGTGAACCAGGCGGGCGGCGCCGAGATAGCCCGCTACGACCTGAGCGAGGACGCCGCCGTCGAGACCGCCATGGTCTTCGGCGAGCTGTACCGCAACGGCGCGGAGTGGAAGTTCCGCGCGGTGGGCCAGGGCTATGCCGCGGGCCTGGAGGGCATCGCCCGCGACTTCGGCGTCAACCTCTGACCCGACCGGACCCGGGCCGCCCGGTCCGGCCCCTCGTCAGGGCCGGGCCGGGCGGCCGTCTCCGTACAGCCAGACGTCCCACACCGCGCTCAGGTCCCGGCCCGACACCTGCTCCGCGTAGGCGGTGAATTCGGCGGTCGAGGCATTGCCGTGCCGGTGCGCCTCGGGCCAGCCGCGCAGCAGCGCGAAGAACGCCCGGTCGCCGGCCGCCTGCCGGACCTTGTGGAGCACCATCGCGCCCCGCCCGTACACCGGCGGGTCCGAGATCCGCGCCGGGGACGGCGGATCGGCGGGCGGGAAGGCCCAGTTGGCGTCATCGGCGTACGCCGCCAGGAAGGGCCGCTGCGCCGGGACCTTCTCCCGGTCCTCCGCCCACAGCCACTCCGCATAGGTGGCGAAGCCCTCGTTGAGCCACATGTCCCGCCAGGCCGCCGGGGAGACCGAGTTGCCGTACCACTGGTGGGCCAGCTCATGGACGAGCGTCGGCACGTCGTACATCCCGGCAGGCACCACCGGGCGGCTCTGGGTCTCCAGGGCGTAGCCCGCGTCCCCGTCCCGTACGGCGATCGCCCCGGCGGAGGAGAAGGGGTACGGGCCGAACCGGCCCGCCGCCCAGCTCAGGAGTTCGGGGATCCGGTCGGTGACGCCCCGGGTGGCGCCCGCGACGGCCGGATCGGCGGCGGAGACGACGGGCAGCCCGCCGGGGGTACGGGAGCTGCGCAGTTCGTACGGCCCGATCGCGACGGTCGCCAGATAGGAGGCCATCGGCTCGGCCGACCGCCAGACGAAGGTCGTGGCGCCGCGGGCGCCGGCGCTCCGCCGGGCGAGCTCGCCGTTGGATACGGCGGTCAGCCCCCGGGGGACGGTGATCGCGAGCTCGTAGGTGGCCTTGTCGGAGGGGTGGTGGTTGCCCGGGAACCAGGCGGCCGAGCCCGCGGGTTCCCCCAGGGCGAGCGCCCCGCCGGGGTTGCGCAGCCAGCCCTCCTCCGAGCCGTCGGCGTCGGTGACGGTACGCGGTGAGCCGGAGTAGCGGACGGCGGTACGGAAGAGAGCGTCCCGGCGGATCCCGGCGGGCGGCCGGACGGTCAGCTCGTCCCCGCTCCGCTCGGCCACGGCCCGCTTCCCGTCCACGGTCACCTCGGCGACGTCGAGCCCGTGCAGGTCGAGATTGAAGGCGCTCAGGTCCTGCCCGGCACGGGCGAGGATCTCCGCGGTCCCGGAGAGCCGCCCGGCGGCGGGCTCGTAGTCGAGGGTGAGGGTGTAGTGCCGTACGTCGTAGCCGCCGTTGCCGAGCCGCGGAAACAGCGCGTCCCCGACCCCGGCGGCCCCGGCGCCGCCGTCACCGTCCCGGCCGCCGGTACAGCCGCTGAGGAGCAGCGCGCCCGCGAGGGCGCAGGCCACCAGGGAGCGTGACAGGCCACGCGGGGCGGGAAGGGCCGGTTCGGCAGGCGACACGGGCACTGCGGACGGTGCCGGTTCGGCGGGTGGGTACCGGGGTGACCGGGGCATGGGCCGATCCTAGGAGCTGCTCCCGGTAGTTGTCCGGAGCCGGGCGGCAGAGAAGGCGGACCAAGCCGGAGGTGTCGAGAAGGTAGATCACCAGCCGCGCTTCTCCGCCTCGTGGAGCCGCTCGGCGTCCTCCACCGCGCCCCACTCCCCGGCCCGCTCGAAGTGCAGGCTGAGACGGGCCGCGCGCTCCTGCTGCTCGGCGTAGAAGGCCAGGGCCAGATTGACCGCTTCCTTCTTGGTCCTGACCTTCGCCAGGACCATCACGCGCGCCAGGACTTCGTCGTCGATGTCGATCCGGGTCACCGCCATGATGCTCACCCCGCATCCCTTATTGGCTATGCACGAAGAAAAACACATCACCAACATTGGAGGCGGGGGGCCACTGCGGGGCGGGCCGGAGGCCGGCCCGCCCCCGCAGCCGGGGTGCGGGGTCAGCGGCCCAGGGCCGCGACGCCCGCCTTGGCGAACTCCTCGTCCTGGGCGCCGCTCGGGGCGCCCGCGACGCCGATGCCCGCGATGGGGGCGCCCTTCGCCTGGACCGGCGCGCCGCCGCCGAGGAAGAGGGTGCCGGGGATGTCCTTCAGGTTGGGAGTGCTCTCCAGGCGCTTGACCAGCTCGGAGGTGGGGGCGTTCCAGGAGACGGCGGTGAACGCCTTCTTCTGCGCCGACTCGTAGGACTGCGGGCCCGCGCCGTCGCCGCGGAGCGTGACGACGGTGTTGCCGTTGCGGTCGACGACGGCGACGGTGACCCGCTGCCCGGCGCGCTCGGCGGCGTCCAGCGTGGCCTGGGCGGCCTTCGTCGCGGCGTCGATCGTCAGATGGGTGGTCTGCTGGAGGTTGCGGTTGTGGGTGTCGGCCTTGACCGCGGCGCGGGACTCGGCGGCGGGGGCGGAGGCGTTCGCGGACACCGCGCCGAACGTACCCGCGCTGATCGCGACGGCGGCGACGGTACCGGCGACGACACGGGCGCGGATCGACATCTTCTTCATGGTCGTAGCTCCTGGCTGCGGTGGGTTCCTGCGGTTCCCGGGTCGGTCGACCCGTCTGCCTTCGATCCTGGTGCCGGTCACGGCCCGCTACCGTCGGCGTACCGGCTCGTCACCGCGTGCATGATGGAGGACGGGAGGGTCGGCCGATCGGCTGATGCGGGGGCGGTCCGCGCGGGTCACGATGCGGGGAAGATGCGGGGAAAGAGACCGGTTCACCCCGGCACGTACGAAGGAACGCCGATCAGCATGGAGCGCAACGCCGCCGGGGACCCGGCCCGGCCGGACGCCCCCTCGGGCTCCCCGCAGGGGGGCGCGGGCGGGCCCGCGGCCACCGGTGCGGCCGGGCAGGGGGGTGAGCCGACGGCAGGGAGCAGGGCCGGTACGACAGCCCCGGGCGACCCGGCGGCCGGGAGCAGGGCCGGGGCCGAGCGGGGCGCGCGGTGGGACGACCGGTGGCTCGACGCCCTGATGAACATCGCCTTCCTCACCCTTCTCGGCGGTGCGCTGCTCCGCTATGTGCTCAACCACTCCGACAGCCCCCGGCTGCCCTGGGTGATCGGACTCAGCGCCGCGCTCGCCGTCCTCCAGCTCGCCGGCCCCCGGCTCACCCCCCTGCTCGGCCGGGTCCCGCCGCGCCGGGCCGAGCTGCTGCGGTTCGGGCTGACCGTCGGCTGCTGGGTGGTGGTCGTCCTGCTCGCGCCCAGCTTCGCCTGGTGCGCCGTACCGCTGATCTACACCGCGCTGCGGTCCCTGCCCGAGCGGGCCGCGCTCGCGCTCGTCGCCGTACTGAGCGCCCTGGTCGTCTACGCCGAGTGGCAGCTGCGGACCGGACTCGACCCCAACCTGTTCCTGCTGCCGCCGACCGTGGCGGCGCTGGCGACCGGGGTGTTCCTCCATATGCGCCGCCAGGCGGACCGGCTGCGCGCCCTGGTCGACGATCTGATCAGGACCCGGCGCGAGCTGGCCGCGACCGAGCGGCGGGAGGGCACCCTCGCGGAGCGCCAGCGGCTCTCCATGGAGATCCACGACACCCTCGCCCAGGGCCTGTCCAGCCAGCAGATGCTGCTCCAGGCGGCGGAGCGGACCTGGGACAGCGATCCGGGGACCGCGCGCGGCCATGTCCGTACCGCCGAGTCCATCGCCGAGCGGAGCCTCGCCGAGGCCCGCCGCTTCGTCCACGACCTGGCCCCGGCGGACCTGGCGGCGGGCGGCGGGCTCGCACAGGCCCTGCGGGCGCTGGCCGGGCGCGAGTCCGACGGGGCGCTGCGGGTGCGGGTGCTGGTCGACGGGGCGCCGGACGCCCCGCTGCCGGTCCGGGTCCAGTCGGCGCTGCTGCGGATCGCCCAGGGCGCGCTGGCGAACGTCCGCGAGCACGCGGCCGCATCCCTCGCCACGATCACCCTGACCCATCTCGGCGACCAGGTCCTGCTGGACGTCGCGGACGACGGCCGCGGCTTCCCGGCGGGTGAGCTGCCCGCTGCGGGGGTGGCCGCGGGTGACCTGCCCGCGGCCGCGGGCCCGGCAGAGCCGGTGCGGGGCGGCGGTTCCAGCGGCACGGCGCCCGGAATGCGCGGCCACGGCATCGCCGCGATGCGCGCACGGGTCGGCGGGCTCGGTGGCGTACTGACCGTCGAGTCCACGCCCGGCGAGGGCACGGTCGTCTCGGCCGCGATCCCCCTGGACCGGCCGGTGGGCCCGCCCGTGAACCGCAGCGAAGACGACGGCGGAGAACACTCCGGAGAACACTGCGGAGACCAGAACGAGGACCGCGGCGGGGCCCGTCCCCCGGCCGGTCCCGCGGACCATTCCCCCGACCCCTCCCTGGAGCGGAAGTGACCCCCGTACGGATCCTGCTCTGCGACGACCACGCCGTGGTCCGCGCCGGACTGCTGGCCCTCCTCGGCAGCACCCCGGACATCGAGGTCGTCGGGGAGGCGGGCAGCGGCGAGGAGGCCGTCGCGATGGCGGCGAAGCTGCTGCCGGACGTCGTCCTGATGGACCTCCAGCTCGGGCCCGGTATCGACGGGGTCGAGGCGACCCGGCGGATCGCCTCGCCCGAGGTGCACGTCCTGGTGCTGACGACGTACGACACGGACGCCGACATCACCCGCGCCATCGAGGCGGGCGCGACGGGCTATCTGCTGAAGGCGGAGCGCCCGGAGGAGCTGTTCACCGCGATCCACTCGGCCGCCCAGGGCCGTACGGCACTCTCCGCGCCGGTCGCCACCCGGGTCATGGACCATCTGCGCGGCACGGGCCGCCCGGCCCTCACGGACCGGGAGACCGACATCCTGGGCCAGTTGGCCCGGGGCCTGGGCAACCGGGACATCGCCCGCGCGCTGTTCATCAGCGAGGCGACGGTGAAAACCCATCTGGGCCGGATCTACGCCAAGCTGGGCGTCGACACCCGGGCGGGCGCGGTGGCGGTGGCGAAGGAACGCCGGCTGCTGCCGTAGCCCGCCGGGGCGCCGACCGCCCCGGGCCCGCGCCGGTCAGCCGAACCGGCCCGGCCCTGGGTCAGCCGAACCGGCCCGGGCCTGGGTCAGCCGAACTGGCCCGGTACATAGCCGCCCGCGGGCTGCTGGGTGATCACCATGGTGCGGTTCGCGGCATTGATGATCGCGATCAGGGCGACCAGGCCGATGAGCTGCTCCTCGTCGTAGTACTTGGCGGCGTTCGCCCAGACCTCGTCCGGGACGCCGCCCGCGGCGTCGGCGATCCGGGTGCCCTGCTCGGTCAGCTCCAGGGCGGCGCGCTCGGCGTCCGTGAAGACCGTCGCCTCCCGCCACACCGCGACCAGGTGGAGGCGCTGGACCGTCTCCCCCTCCTCGGCCGCGTCCTTGGTGTGCATGTCGACGCAGAATCCGCAGCCGTTGATCTGGCTGGCCCGGATCAGCATCAACTCCTGTACCGTGCGCGGCACTCCCGAGGCCGCGACCGCCTTGTCGACCCCGCCGAAAGCCTTTCGCAGCTGCCGGGCGACCGGGCTGTCGGCCATGTCCACGCGAGCGTTCATTGCTGTTCCTCCGTCATGGGATCGGCGTTGTGCCCATAGGACGGCTGCCGTACGCCGCGCTGTGACATCTGCCGGATGTGACGGGCGTCTCCTCGCCCTGGACCGGCCGCCCGGGGCAGACCGGGGTCGTGCCGGGCCGCGCGGGGCAGACCGGGGCGGACCGGGCCCGTGTGAGGCCGCCATCCACCGCCGCCCCAGGGGTTCTTGAGGGCACCCGGCCTTATCGGAACCCGGTCCGAACTGCGGAAATCGTCGAATGCAGAATGCGATCATGGCTATCAAGCACATACCGCAGCCGGCCACCGCCGACGACGCAGCCGCGATCAGTGGTTCGCTGGCCCGCGCCTTCGACACCGATCCGATGATCCGCTGGTTCTTCCCCGACGACGCCTCCCGCACCGAGACGCTCGGCAGCTACTTCAGCACCATCTTCACCCGGCAGTACGCGGCCCACGCGGTCTGCGAGCGGACCGCCGACGCGGCCGCCTTCTGGGTGCCGCCGGAGGCCAAGGACAAGGCCGTGCCGGACGGCGAGACCATCGGCCGGCTCCAGGAGCTGCTGGGCGACCGCGCCGAGGCGTTCGGCGAGGCGGTCGGCGCGGTCTCCGCGCTCACCCCCGCGGAGCCGCACTGGTATCTGGCGCTGATCGGTGCCGACCCGGCCGCCCAGGGCACGGGCCAGGGCGGCGCGCTGATGCGCTCGGGCCTCGCGAAGGCCGACGCGGCGGGCCTGCCCGCGTATCTGGAGTCCTCGAAGCCGGAGAACCTCCCGGTCTACGAGCACTTCGGCTTCGCCGTCCGCCATGAGATCGAACTGCCGGGCGGCGGGCCGAAGCTGTGGGCGATGTGGCGCGAGCCGCGGGGCACGGCCGCCGTCTGAACAGCCGGCCGGGCACCCGCCTCTCCCGGGTGTACCCCGGTATCCGGTCCACGGGCGCCGTGAAGTGACGGGTGCCGGTGAACCGGAGCCTGAGGCCATCCGGCTCGGATGGCCTCAGGGCTGCTTCAGCACCGCTCAGCACTGTTCAAGAACTGTTCAGGGACTGCTCGGCACCGCTCGGCGCTGTTCGGGAATCAGGACTTCTTCAGCCCGAGCTGCCGGACTATCCAGGCCGTGGTGTCCGCCTCCGCCCGGCCGACGATCGTCATATGGTCCGCGTCCGGGTACTCCCGGTAGGTCACCTCCGCCCCCGGCTTCCGTATCAGCTGCTTCGCATAGGCCGAGACGACATGCGCCTGCACGATGTCGTCCTTGGCGCCCTGGCCGATGAAGAGCGGACGGTCCAACGCGGCTACCGGGATGTCCACATGGTCGCGGAGGGCCTTCAGCAGCGCCGGTTCGGTCTCGGGGCGCTTCTTCCACATCGTGCGGTCGGTCAGACCCAACTGCTTGACCTGTACGTAGAGATCCTCACCGCAACCGGTACGGGCGGTCGGGATCAGCTGCCGCGCCCGGTCCGAGTAGAGGTGGGTGAAGTCCAGCTTCGGGTCGATCGCCAGCACCCCGTCCATGACCAGGGGGTAGAGGGCGGTCCGGGCGACCCGCTCATCCGACGGGGAGTCCGAACGGTCGGACACCAGACGGGACATCGTCGTCGGCGGCGCGGTGGCCACGGCACCGCGGAAGTCCAGTCCGGGGGCGTAGCGGGTGGCGTAGACCGCCGTACTGATCGCGGCGTGACCACCCTGGGACTGCCCCATCACCACCCAGGTCCGGGAGAGGCCGAGCTTCGCCTGCCGGGCGGCGTGCACGATGTCGACGGCCCCGTAGGCGGCGCTGCGGGCATGGAGATAGGGGTGCGGGCCGGGCGTGCCGAGGCCCTCGAAGTCGGTGGCCACGATGGCGACTCCCCGGTCGAGCCACCCCCGTACCCCCATATCGTCGAGGTAGTTCACCGGTTCGCGGCTGGGGGCGCACCGGTCCGCGTTGCCCACGGTGCCATGGGCGAGGGAGATCATCGGCCAGCCGCCCTTCGGGGGCTTCCCGGCCGGGGCGAAGAGCAGCCCGGAGACGGTGACCTTGCCGCCGTTCGCGCCGGTGGAGGTGTACTCGACGACCTTCCCGGGGCCGCCGTGCGGCCGGGCCGCGACCGGCAGGTCGACCGCCTTGAGCAGCTTGCCGCTGCCGGGCGCGGGGCGCACCGCGCCGGCCCCGGGCGCGGAGGCGGTAGTGGAAGCGGAGGCGGAGGCGGGATTGGAAGCGGGAGCGGAGGCGGCGGCGGATCCCGAACGCCCTTCCGCGGTGGCGTCCGAATCCGTGCAGGCGGTGAGGGTTGCCGCGAGCGCGGTGACGGTCGCGGCGGTCACGGCGACGGTGGCGGCCCGGCGCGCGGTTCGGCGCGGGCGGGCCGGTCGTGCTGTGGTCACTGGTGTGCCTTTCGCAAGGTGACGTACGAGTGCGTACGAGTTCCCCGGCTCGGGTACCGGCCGCGGGCGTACGTCCCGGCGGACGGCGGCGCGGGGAGTGGTCATCGCGCGATGTACTGAACGGTAACCGCGTGGGGGGCTACGACTGAAGGCACCTGGAGACCGATTCGACGCATCGTTCCCGGCGATGACAAGGCCCCGGTTTCTCGTCCTCCGGGCGCACAACCGGAAGGCCCGGATTCCCGTCCGGGGTGCCGGAGTTCTTATGGCATGCCATGGCATGGCACGGCACGGCACGACCGGCGGCGTAGCCTGCACCGGAGCGGGCCCGGTCCGGCCGGGCCCCGGAGAGGGGCGGGACCGATGGCCGTACGGAACGTCCACGAACGCCGTATCGCGGCGGCGCCCGAGCGGATCGGCGCACTGCTGGACCGGCTCGCGTCGGACGACGATCCGCTCTGGCCCGTCGCGGACTGGCCACGGATGCGGCTGAAGGGCGGAGCCTCCACCAAGGTGGAAAGCACCGCCCCGGAGACCGACCCCGAACCCGCCCCGGAGACCGACCCGGAGACCGACTCGGTGACCGGCCCGGAGTCCGCCGCGGACAGCGGTCCGGAGGGCGGCCCGGACAGTCGCCCCCTCACCGTCGGTGCCGCGGGTGGACACGGCCCGGTCCGGTACACGGTGGTCGTCCATGAACCGGGGCGGCTGGTGCGGTTCCGTTTCACCGGCCCGCGCGGTTTCGACGGCCACCACGAACTGGCCGTCCTTCCGGCGGACGGCGGTACGACGCTGCTGCGCCACACCCTGCTTCTCGTCCCGCAGGGGGTGGCCCGGATCTCCTGGCCGTTCTTCTTCCGCCCCCTCCACGACGCTCTCATCGAGGACGCGCTCGACCGTGCCGAACGGGCGGGCACGGGCGCCGTCGAGCGGCCCGCGCGATGGAGTCCGTACGTCCGGTTGCTGCGCGCGGGCGCCCGCGCCGCCCGGCCCCGGCGCCCGGCCGGCTCCGGGCCCGCCCGCTCCCCTGCGGCGGGCGGACCCGGGGCGTAGCAGCCGCGGCGAACTACCGGGCGGGGTTCCGGATACGGCTCCGGAGCGGACCCCGCCCCCGGGACCGGCTCCCCGTCACGCCGCCCGCAGGCGCCCCGCCGTGCCCGCCCCGAGGCCCGGGTCCGGGTCCTGGGCCAGGGCGCCGCCCATGTCCACCCACGACGGATGCCAGGCGTGGCCGTACCGCGGGCCCGTCTGCCAGGTGTGGGTGGCCCGGCCCTCCGGATCGCGTCCGAACACCGACAGGTCGCCGCCCGGGCTCAGCACCACCGACGGATCGGCGCTCAGCCGGCCGCCGAGCGACACCCAGCCCGACCAGGGGCCGCCCGTCCCGATCTGCCAGCGGTGGTGCAGCGCCCCGTCCGTACCCCGGGCGAACAGCACCATCCCCCCGTCCCGCCCCACCAGCGCCACCGGACGCCCCACCACCGCGCCGCCCATGTCCACCCACGACCCGTGCCAGGCGTACCCCTGCTCCGAACCCCCCTGCCAGGTATGAGTGATCCGCCCGCCCGGATCCCGCGCGAACACCGACAACGCCCCGTTCGGGCTCAGGAGGACCGCAGGGTCACCGGCCGGGCTGCCACCGAGCGGACCCCACCCCGACCAGGGGCCGCCGGTCCCCGTCTGCCGGCGGTGGTGCAGTCCCCCGTCCGTACCCCGGGCGAACAGCACCATCCCCCCGTCCCGCCCCACCAGCGCCACCGGACGCCCCACCACCGCGCCCTCCATGTCCACCCACGACCCGTGCCAGACGTACCCCTGCTCCGAACCCCCCTGCCAGGTATGAGTGATCCGCCCGCCCGGATCCCGCGCGAACACCGACAACGCCCCGTTCGGGCTCAGCACCACCGCCGGGTCGCTCGCCAGCCTGCCGCCCATCGGCACCCACTCCGGCGCCCAGGCGCCCGATTCCGACTGCCAGGTGTGCCAGAGCGCGCCGTCCCCGCCGCGGACGAAGGCCGCGAGCCTGCCGTACCGGCCGACCAGGACATACGGCCTGCCGTAGGCGCCCGGTGCCGGACGGCCCAGCCCGGTCCACGCGAACCACGGTCCGCCGGGCGCGTTCTGCCAGCGGTGGGTGACGGCCCCGGTGGGCTCGGTCGCGACGACGACCATGCCCGAGCCGTGGTCGACGACGGTCGGCAGGCCGGAACCGACCCGCGGCACCGGGCGGTCCGCTCCCCGCCGGGTCCACCATGTCGTCTCCCGCCGCGCGCCCGCCCGGCCGAAGCTGAAGTGGACGTGGTCGGTATGGGGGTTGGGCCCGGTGTAGGCGGTCCACCCCCGGTCGGCGCGGTACGCCTCCCAGATCCGGCGGTTCCAGACGATGTACATGATCCCCAGGCGCCGGGCCAGCGCATGCAGGTTGCCGTGCCGGTCGGTGGCGAGCAGCCAGCCGATCAGCTCGTCCGCGAGATGGGCCTGGCCGTGCACGCTGACGCCCCAGTCCCAGGCCCGCCCCTCCTTGTGCTCGCTCCGGCCGCCGCTGCCGCACTCGCGGCCGATGCCCAGGTTCGTGGTGCCGGGATACGCGGCGAGGACCAGGTCCTTGAACTCCGCGACGCCCGGCTTCGCCGTCGGGTCGCACTCCCGCTGCCCGTCGTAGGCCGCGTACTCGTCGATCTCGGGACCGAAGTCCGGGGTGGTGGGTGGCACTGCGCCGCTCCTTCGCCTCTGGTACGCCGTCGTCCGGCGGTCTGTCGTACGCCGTCGTCCGGCGCCTCTCGTACGCCGCCCGGCGGTCTGTCGCACGCCGTCGTCCGGCGCCTGTCGCACGCCGGCCCCGGGCGTCTCCCGTACGCCGCCGTCCGGCCCGGATCCCCCGTCAAGGGCTCCGTCACTCCTTGGGGTTGGGCGCGGCCGCAGCCGCCCCGTCCGCCGCATCCGTTCCGTAGCGTCGAAGCACGGAGCGCGGCGTCCACTCAGGGTTTCGGCCCGGGGCGCGGGTGGTGAAGGAGGTGACTGTCGCCTTGTCCGAAGGCAACCGGGAAACACCGGCCGACCTGCAAGGTCTCCCTCGGCAACAACGCGCGGGAGAGGAGGTTTTCGGGGCGCGGCTACGGCGTCTGCGGGCCGAGCGCGGGCTCTCCCTCGCCGAACTCTCCCGCCGGGCGCACTACAGCCGCGGGTACATCAGCAAGGTCGAGAACGGACGGAAGCCCGTCACCTACGGTTTCGCGGTCTGCTGCGACGACGCCCTGGAGGCGGACGGGCTGCTGATCGCGCTGGCGCCCGGGAACGGCGGGAAGGGCGGGCCGGCGCCCTGTCCCTACCCGGGGCTCGCCGCGTTCCGTACGGAGGAGGCCGACTGGTTCTTCGGCCGGGAGCCGGTCACCGCCGAACTGGTCGCCCGGCTCGCCGAGAAGGCGCGCGGGCCCGCCGGGGCGGTATCCACCGGCCGCTGGACCGTCCCCGGCCCCGCACCGGAAACCCGGCCGGAGACCGGCACCGGGACACCCACCGGAATCGCACGGGAGACCGGGGCCGCGACGGGCACCGGACCGGGCGCCGGACCAGGAACCGCACCGGGCCCCGACGACGGGCCCCTCGTGGTCGTCGGCCCCTCCGGTGCCGGGAAGTCGTCGCTGCTCCACGCCGGGCTGCTGCCCGCCCTCGCCCGGGGCGCCCTGCCCGTACCGGGCTCCGCGGAGTGGCCGGTCGCCGTCCTCACCCCCACCGCCCACCCCCTCCTGGCGCTCGCCCACGCCGTCGCCCGGGCCGTCACGGCCGGTGCCGCCGCGGGCGGTCCGGGCGGCCGGGGCCGCCCGCCCGGCCCCACCCCGGACGCCCTGTTCCTCGCCCTCCTCGACGGCACGTTCCCCGAGGCGGTACGGGCCGCCGCGCCCACCGGGATGCTGGTCGTCGCCGACCAGTTCGAGGAGGTCTTCACCCTCTGCCCGGACCCCGCCGAACGCCGCGGTTTCATCACGGCGCTCTGCGCGCTGTCCCGCCCCGCCCTCGTCGTACTCGGCGTCCGCGCCGACTTCTACGGCCGCTGTCTGGAACACCCCGAGCTGGTCACCGCCCTCCGCCGGTCCCAGCTGCCCCTGGGGCCGATGACGCCCGCCGAACTCCGCACCGCCATCACCGGGCCCGCCGAACGCACCTCCCTCACCCTGGAACCCGGTCTGGTGGACGTCCTCCTGCGGGACGCGGGCGTCGACGACGACAGCCCCCGGCCCGGCGGCGCCCATGCCCTGCCTCTGATGGCACACGCCCTGCTCACCACCTGGCAGCAGCGCGAGGACGACCGGATGACCGTGGCCGCCTACCGGCGCACCGGCGGTATCCGGGGTGCCGTCGCGGCCAGTGCGGAGCGGGTGTACGGGCACCTCGACGCCCCCGGCCGGGCGACCGCCCGCCAACTGCTGCTCTGTCTGGTGCAGGTCGGGGACGCGGTCCGGGAGCCGGAGACGGGCGGCGACGGCGGGCACCACGACACCCGCCGCCGGGTCGGCCACGAGCGGCTGCGCGCCCTGCTGCCCGATCCGGAGCGTGCCGACGGAGTCCTCGCGGCCTTCGCCGGTGCCCGGCTGCTGTCGCTGGGCGCCGAGGGGGTGGAGATCACCCATGAGGCGCTGCTGCACGCCTGGCCGCGGCTGCGGCGGTGGATCGACGCCGACCGGGCGGGGCTGCGCGGCCGACAGCGGCTGGTGGAGGCGGCGGAGGCCTGGGAGAAGGCGGGCCGTGATCCGGCACTCCTCTACCGGGGCGCGCAGTTGGAGCTGGCCGCGGACTGGCTGGACGCCCGCCGGTGGGAGGACGACGCGCGGCGGCCCGGGGAGCTGCCGGACGGGCCCGGGGGGTATCCGGGGTCCGGGCATGTGCAGGACCCCGGGCAGGATCCGGGCCCCGGCACGGCGGAAAGCCCCGTGCCGCCCCCGGGCCCCGGCACAACGAAAGGCCCCGGACAGCACCCTGCCCCCGCCCCCGGCGCCTCGTCCGCCCACGCCTCCCCCTCTCCCGCCTCGCCCGCCCCCACCACCCCCTCTCCCGCCTCGTCCGCCCCCACCACCCCCGAGCGCCGCTTCCTCGACGCCTCCCTGGCGCACCGGGAGGCCGAGGCCGCCGCGGTACGGCGGCGGACCCGCAGACTCCGGCAGCTCGTCTCCGCGCTCTCCGCGCTCTCCCTCCTCACCGGCGCGGCCACCGCGTTCGCCCTGTTCCAGCGGGCCGCCGCGCTCGCCGAGCGCGATGTGTCGGCGGCCCAGGTGGCGGTCGACCACGCGGAGCGGATGCGCCAGGTCGACCCGGCGCAGGCGATGCGGCTGAGCCTGGCCGCGTACCGGCTGGTGCGCACCCCGGCCACCCGCGGCGCGCTGCTCGCCTCCTCCGGCAGCGTGTTCTCGACCCCGGCCGGGGGCCACCAGTGGTCGGTCAACCGGCTCGCCTTCACGGATCGCCCGGCCGGGGCGCCGGGCAGCGGCGAGCTGCTCGTCAGCTCGGGCGAGGAGGGCACGGTCCATCTGACCGACGTCCGCGATCCGGCCCGTCCGCTGCGGACCGCCGTGGTCCGCGAGCCGCACCCGGGTACCCGTTCCGCCGTCACCCCGGACGGACGGCTGCTCGCCAGCGGCGGCGACGACGCCACCGTCCGGATCCGTGATCTGCGGGCGGGGCGGGCCCTCGTGGTCTCCCTGCCCGCCGGAGCCCCGGTGACCGCCCTCGCGTTCAGCCCGGACGGACGGCGGCTGGCGGCGGGCGGCAAGGACGGGTCCGTACGGACCTGGCTGCTCGACGGCGCCCGGACCGGCGCGGCCGCACGGGCGGACCGCTCCCACGCGGCGGCCGTGACCGCGCTCGCGTACCGGCCGGACGGTGCCGTCCTCGCCTCGGCGAGCGACGACTGCACGGTCCAGCTCTGGCGTACGGCACCCGGCTCCGGAGCGCCCCGCCCGGCCGCCGTACTCGAAGGACATCGCGCCCAGGTCCGTACCGTCGCCTTCTCACCCGATGGAAGACTGCTGGCCAGCGGCAGTTTCGACCGTACGGTACGGCTCACCCTGGTCTCCGACCCCGGGGATCCGGGCTGGGGCCGCGAGCTGAAGGGCCATCAGGGCCTGGTGAACAGCGTGGCGTTCCGCGGCGACGGCCGGCAGCTCGCCAGCGCCGCGGACGACCAGACGACCCGGCTGTGGGACGTCGCGTCGGGCCGGGCCACCCTGACGCTGCCGCAGCCGAACCCGGTGCGCTCGGTGGCGTACGGACCCGGCGGACGGATCCTGGCGACCGGCGACGACGAGGGGCGCAGGCTGCTCTGGCATCTGCCGCCGCCGGTGCTCCTCGGGCCGCCGGGCGGGCTGCCCGCGGTCCATGCCCTGCCGGGCGGGCGGCTGCTGGCGGCGACCGGCGGCGACGGGTCCGTCCCGCTGTGGCGGACGGGCGTCTGGGGGCCGGACAGCGAAACCCCGGTGGGGGTACTGCGCGGCCACACCGGCGCGGTCACCGGTCTGGACACCGACGCGTCGGGGCGACTGCTGGCGACCGGCGGGGACGACGGGACGGCCCGCCTCTGGGATCTGCGCGACCCGCGCCGCCCGGTGGAACTCGCCCGGATCGACCGGCACCGCGACATGGTGTACGCGGTGGCGCTCAGCGAGGACGGGCGGCTGCTGGTGACGGCGGGCGAGGACCGGCGGGCCCGGGTGTGGGACGTCTCCGATCCGCGCCGCCCGGTCCTGCTGAAGTCGCTGACCCGGCACAGCGACCGGATCAACGGGGTGGCGCTGGGCGGCCCCGGTGACCGGACCCTGGTCACCGCGGGCGGCGACTACCAGGCGCGGGTGTGGGATCTGCGCGATCCGCGGCGGCCGGTGCTGCGGGCCACGCTGCCGCATCCGAACCAGGTCAACCGGGCCGCGCTGGCGCCCGGCGGACGGTTTCTGGCGACGACCAACGACGACCGGCGGGTCCGGCTCTGGGACCTGGCCAGGCTCGGCGCCGGGTCTCCGGCGCCGGTGACCCGGCCGGTCGCGGTGCTCGTCGGGCACCGGGAGGCGTCCCGGGAGGTGGCGTTCTCGCCGGACGGCGGGACGCTGGTGACCACCAGCGACGACCGGACCGCCCAGTTGTGGAGCCTGGCCGACGTCCGGCGCCCGGTGGTGCTGACGGCCCTGCCGGGCCACGGGGGCCCGGTGACCGGCGCGGTGTTCAGCCCGGACGGCCGGACGCTGGTGACGGCGGGGACGGAGGGCACGGTCCGGTTCTGGAGCCATGACGTGGCGGCCGTGGTCCGCCGTATCTGCGCACTGGACGGGCCGGGCTTCGGCCGGGCGGAGTGGGCCGAGCACTTCCCGGACCAGGAGTACCGGCGCTCGTGCGGCTGAGCGGGGGCGGGCTTCCCGTACCCACCCCCGCACCTCGGGGTCTCCCGGCCGGGCGCCTCCGGCTCGGAGACCCCGGCCCCGGAGTCTCCGTCCCGAAACCCCCGGCTCCGGAACCCCCCGGTTCTTCAGAAGCCCTCCGCCGCATACGCCGCGAACGACTCCGGCGGTGCCACATCCGCCTGGCAGGGCGCGCCCCGGCTCAGCGGCCACTGCGTCAGGAACAGCACCTCCCGGTCTGCGTCCCGCATCGCCCGCCGGATCCCGGCCGCGGCCTCCGGGTCGTCGTACCAGACCTCGCCGACGATCCACGGCTGCCGGTAGCCGATCTCGTCCATCGCGGCGTCGGTGTCCATGAACTGCCGGTACTCGTCGCCGTCGCCCGGCTTGCCGTAGAAGTGGACCTCGTGCACCGGCGGCGGCCGGTCGCCGTACACCTGCGGCAGTTGCGGGACCCGTCCGGCCGACCAGACCGTGAGGGAGAAGCCGACCGTGTCGGCGGTGCCGTAGTCGCGGGTGTAGTCGGCCCAGAGCCTGCGGTCGTAGGCGAGCAGGGCCGCGTACTCCGGCCCGGGCGGCGGGGCGCCCTCGTTGACCAGGTCGACGGTGTACGGAAGACCCGAACGGACGACGATGTCCCGCACCTGCCGGACGACGGACAGGTTTTCGGCGTACAGGGATTCGTCGACGGCGGTCCAGAGCATGGGGTCGTTGGCGTCCTTGGGGAAGAACGCGATCTCCACGGCCGCGAAGCCGGTGTCCCGGACGGTCCGCAGCAGATCGGTGAGATTGCGGGCGTTCTGCGCGGAGAGCGTGCCGCCGGTGGAGTCCATGACGGTGCCGGAGTCGGGGCCGCGGTGGTGGAAGACGGGGATCCGCAGCCGCTGCTGGCCCGCGCGGGCCATCGCCGCGAGCTGCCCGGCGATCAGGCCGGGGGCCCGGTCGTAGCTGTTGACCACGCCGTACGGCTCCCGGTGGCAGCCTTCGAGGTGGTAGACGAAGTAGTTCGAGCCGCCCCGGGCGGGCCCTGCGGATCCGGCGGGTCCCCCCGGGGCGGCGGGCGCCTCGGCCGCGGACACCGGCGGCGGCAGCGGCAGGGCGGCAGGCAGTGGCGGCGGGGCGGCGGCCGGGCGGGGAGCCGGGGGCACGGCCGGGCGGGGAGCGGGAGCGGCGGCGAGGGTCAGGAGCAGCGGGACGGCGAGGGGGAGGGCGAGCACGACGGCTCGCGTCCGTGAGCGCATGCGGCCCATGACACCATCGCCTGGTGCTCGACATCGGCTACTCGCTCTCCCGACGCTTCCCCGACCCTCCGCAGACGGACTACCGCCGCGTGGAGGTGACGGCCCTGCGCCACGACCTCTTCTGCGGCGACGTCTATCTCGCCGACACCGAGGCGGACCGGGAACTGTCCACAGCCTGGGGATGGGTGCCCGTCCTCGACTTCGCCTGGGCGCTGTGCGATATCACCGAGCGGCTCGACCAGGATCCGCTGGGGAGCAGGGCGTCCCGCCCGCAGCACGCCGAACTGGACTTCACCGAGTCCTCGGACCGGATGCTCTTCGAGCGGCGGTTCGGCTGGGTGGATGTCGAGGCGGACTGGATGCCCGGGGACGAGCCGCCGCTCACCTTCTCCCACGGCGAGCTGCGGCGCGAGGCCCGGGACTTCCTCCACGATCTGATCGCCGACCTGTGCGAACTGCACGAGGACCTGGCCGACAACCCGGTGGTCTGGGACCTTCAGGCCCGTTTCCCGCGCGTCCCGGCCTGACCCCGGCGCCCTGATCGGCGGGGCCGCCCAGCCCGCGCCGGGCGCCCCCGCCGGAAAGCTCCTCCGGAAGCCCCGTCTGGAAGCTGCTCCGAAAGCTCCTTCGAAAGTTCCTTCGGAGAATTTCCGCGTCCCTGTCACATATCCGGGGGCTGTGCCGTCCCTCCTACGACGACGCCCCGACCGGGCGCCGCCAGGACCGGGAAGGGACGGAACCATGACGGACAAGGCAGTGGGCCGTACGCAGCAGGGTGACCGGGTCACCGTCGTCGGCGGCGGGCTCGCCGGACTCACCGCGGCGATCTCCGCGGCCGAGGCCGGGGCGGGCGTCACCCTCCTGGAGGCCCACCACACCCTGGGCGGCCGGGGCCGTACCGCCGACGGCCCGTACCTGGCGAGCGAGGGGCCGCACGTCTTCTACACCGGCCCCCTGTGGTCCTGGCTCCGGAAGCGCGGGCTGACCGGCCCGGTCGGGCGGGTCTCGGTGGCGGACGGGCTGCGGTTCCGCTTCCGGCTCGGGGGTGCCCTGCGGTCGCTGCCGCCGCGCGGGCTGCTGAAGCTGAGCCGGATCCCGGTGGCGCAGGCGCCGTCCGGGGTCTCCTTCACCGACTGGGCCGGCGGGATCGCCGGTGCGGAGGCGGCCCGCGCGGCCGCGCACTTCTCGGGCGTGGCCCTCTTCCACCACGACCCCGGCTCGCTGTCGGCCGCCTTCGTCCAGGAGCGGCTGGCCCGGGCGGCCGCGCTGCCGCCGCAGGTCCGCTATCCGCTCGGCGGCTGGGGCCGGGTGATGGACCTGATGGCGGACCGGGCCCGGGAGCTGGGCGTACGGATCGAGACCTCGGCGCGGGTGGACGAACTGCCCACCGCGCGGGGACCGGTGATCGTCGCCACCTCCCTCGCGGCGGCGCGGCGGCTCCTCGGGGACGATTCACTGCACTGGACCGGCGGCCGTACGGTCCTGGTGGACCTGGCGGTACGCCGCAGCCGCAAGGACGCGTTCATCGTCTCGGACCTGGACGCACCGGGCTGGGTGGAGCGTTTCTCGGCTCCGGCGCCCGGGCTGGCCCCGGCCGGGGTCTCGCTGGTCCAGGCCCAGTTCCCGGTCGCCCCGCACGAGGGGAAGGCGGCCGGTTCGGCGCATGCCGAGGAGCTGTTCGACCTGGGGCTGCCGGGCTGGCGGGACCGGGTGCTGTGGCGGCGGGACGCGCTGGCCATGGACCGTACGGGCGCGCTCGAACTGCCCGGGACGACCTGGCGGGACCGGCCGGCCGTGGACCGGGGCGACGGGGTGTTCCTGGCGGGCGACCAGGTGGCGGCGCCGGGGCTGCTGGGCGAGGTGTCGTTCGCGAGCGGGCTGGAGGCGTCGGAGCTGGCGCTGCGGGCGCTGGGGAAGGCGCGCACGGCCCGTGCGGCACGGACGGCGCGGACCGGCGCCTGACTCCTCTCGGAGGGCGCGGGCTGTACAAACGGGCGCGCAAGCGGGCTGCACAAGCGGACGGCCGGGCGGGCGGCCCGCGCCCCGCCGGGGAGGGCGCGGGCGGCATGGACGGACGCCCGCGCCCCCGCGGCGGGACGCGGACCGCCCCCGGCCGGGATCAGCGCGGCCGCGCGACGGTCGCCCGCAGCCACTCCCCGTACTGGGCCACATCGGTGAACGAGGAGACCGCATGGGTGTCGGACAGGAAACCGGACGACACCACCCCGGCCAGCCGCCAGCCACCGGCGGCGGACCTCACGACCAGCGGGCCGCCGGAGTCACCGAACCCGGCACCGCGGAACCGGGCGTCCCTGAACTCCAGCTTGTCCCGCACCTTCTCGCTCAGCGGCAGTTCGAGCCGCTGGAGCCGCTCCGGCAGGCACTCTCCGTCCGCGCAGGTGTTGCCCCAGCCCAGCAGCCGTGCCGGGGTCCCGGTCGGCGGTGTCGCGGTGTTGAGCGCGGCGGGCCGCCGGTGCACCGGCTTGTCCAGCTTCAGCAGCGCGAGGTCGGGCCCGGCGAAGACGCCGTCGGGGCGTACCCGGGCATCGGGATGGTTCACGATCCGCTCGACCCGGGCGACGGTGCCGCCCTGGCTGACGGAGAGGCTGCCGATCCGGACCCGGAGGTCCTGCACCGGCGTCGTACCGCCGCCCACACAGTGGAACGCCGTCAGCACCCACTGGCGGTCGACCAGTGTGCCGCCGCAGAAATGCCCGCCCTTCTCCGTCTGGAGGGAGACCGCCCAGCTCCTGGGCGCGGGAGCGTCGCCGCCCCCGACGACGGCGTGCGCCGGAACGGCCGGCGCGACGACCGCGGTCAGCGCCACGAGCGAACCGGCGGCCACAGAACTCCGGCCGTACCGGCGCCTCTTGGTGAGCTGCATGGAATGACCCCTTTCTCCGGTGGTGCCTTGCGCCCTCCGTTCTAGCCGGGACGGACCTTTCGTCGCTCTATCGCTTCGTCCCGCGCTCCTTCCTGCCCGCCTTCACGCACTCCTGCCCGCACTCCTTCACGCACGCCTTCACGCACGTCCTCACGCACGCCCTCACGCACTCCTTCACGCACTCCTTCCCTACACGGAACACATCCGGGTCACGGTAGGAAGGAGGGATGCGGGTACTGCTGGTGGAGGACGAGAAGTTCCTGGCGGAGATGGTGGCCAGGGCCCTGCGGCGGGACGCCGTCGCGGTGGACGTGGTGCACGACGGGTCGCGGGCGCTGGCGAAGCTGGACTCCGGCGACTACGACGTGGTGGTCCTGGACCGCGGACTGCCCGGCGTCCACGGGGACGACGTCTGCCGGTGGGTGGCCGGGCACCGGCCGCTCACCCGGGTACTGATGCTGACCGCGTCCGGCACCGTGGACGAGCGGGTCGAGGGGCTGGCGCTGGGGGCGGACGACTATCTGCCCAAGCCCTTCGTCCACGCCGAACTGCTGGCCCGGATCGTGGCCCTGGGCCGCCGGGCGCATCCCGCGCTGCCGCCGGTCGTCGAGCACCCCGGCAGCGGCCTCGCGCTGGACGCCTTCCGCCGCCGGGCCGGCCGCCACGGGCGGCCGCTCGCCCTGACCCGGAAGGAGTTCGCGGTGCTGGAGGTGCTGCTCCGGGCCGACGGCGCGGTACTGAGCAACGAGGACCTCGTGGAACAGGTCTGGGAGGAACGGACCTGCTACCGCACCAACGCGATACGGATCACCATCAGCAGACTCCGCGTCAAACTCGGCGACCCGCCGGTCATCGACACCGTCCCCGGGCTCGGCTACCGCATCCCCCGCGACCCCGCGCCCGGCCTTGACCTCAACCTTGCTTGAGGTATGAGGCTGGGTTTCGTACGGCCCGTACCCGCCCCGCGCACCGCACCCGCCCCGCGCACCGCACCCGCCCCGCGCACCGCGGCCGCCGGCCCGGACCGTACGGACCACCGCGACCGCACACCCAGGGGGACCCGCGCATGCACGCCGTCCGACTCCACACCTTCGGCCCCGCCGAGAACCTGACCTACGAGGAGGTGCCCGACCCCGTGCCCGGCCCCGGCCAGGTGCGGATCCGGGTCGCCGCCTCCGGAGTGCACGTCCTCGACACCTCCCTCCGCGAGGGCGAGCAGGGCCCTTATCCGGAGCCGCCCGCCCTGCCCACGATCCCCGGCCGGGAGGTCGCGGGCACGGTCGACGCGGTCGGCGAGGGCACCGACCCCGGCTGGCTCGGCCGCCGGGTCGTCGCCCATCTCGGCCTGAACCCGGGCGGCTACGCCGAACTCGCCGTCACCGGCGCCGAGCGGCTCAGGCCCCTGCCGGACGGTCTCGGCGAGGCCGAGGCCGTCGCCATGATCGGCACGGGCCGCACCGCGCTGGGCATCCTGCACTACGCGGACCTCGGCCCGGACGCGATCGCGATCGTCTCGGCCGCGGCCGGCGGTATCGGCACCCTCGCCGTGCAGTACGCCAAGAACGCCGGGGCCACCGTCATCGGGCTGGCGGGCGGACCGGCCAAGGTGGCCCGCACCCTGGCCAACGGCGCGGACCTGGCCGTCGACTACACCGGCCCGGCCTGGCCGGAGCAGGTCCGCGACTACCTCGGCGACCGGCGCGCCACCGTCTATCTCGACGCGGTCGGCGGTGCCACCGGGCGGGCCGCCGTCGGCCTGCTCGGCAAGGGCGGCCGCCACCTCGTCTACGGCTGGGCGGGCGAGAACGGCCCGCACAGCGGGGAGCCCCTGCTGCTCACCGAGGAGGAGCAGGCGGCCCTCGGCGTCGAGACCGTCTATGTGCTGGGCCCGGTGCTGCTGGCGCCGGTGGGCGGCGATATCCGGGTGCTGGAGGACCGGGCGCTGGCGGCGGCCGCGACGGGCAGACTGGCCCCGGCCGTCCAGCGCTTCCCCCTGGCCCGCGCGGCGGACGCGCACCGGGCGCTGGAGACCAGGGCGTCGATGGGCAAGGTGGTCCTGGTGCCGTGACGGGGCCCGCCCGGGGGCGCCGGGCGCAAGGAGGCGCCGCGGAACACCGTACGGGGCCCCACCCCCCGTAAGCCGGGCCGCCACCGCCCCGCTCCGTAGCCCGCCACCGCCCCGCGGCGGCTCAGGGGGCCTCGTACGCCGCCAGCTGCGCCAGCTCCGCGTCCGCCAGCCGGAACACCCGGCTGTCCTCCAGCGGTGCCGCCCCCAGCGAGCGGTAGAACGCGATCGTCGGGACCAGCTTGTCCAGCACCGACCACTCCAGCCGCTGGTAGCCGCGCTCGGCACAGATCCGGGCCAGCGCGGCAACCAGCGCCTTCCCGTGGCCACCGCCGCGCGCGGCCGGGTCGACGTACAGATCCTCCAGATAGATGCCGTGGACACCGCGCCAGGTCGAGTAGGTGAGGAACCAGAGCGCGAACCCGGCATGAGCACCGTCCTCGTCGACGGCGACCAGGGCATGGACCGCCGGATCGGGCCCGAACAGCGCCTCGCGCAACTGCTCCTCACCGGCCCGGACTTCATGCCGGTAACCCTGGTGTTCGGCGAGGGCCAGGATCATCCGGTGGATTGCGGGGACATCGGCGGGCAGCGCGGTACGGATCATGCCGTCAGCATGCGGTCACGGCCACCGCCCCCGCCACCCCGTTTCCCCAACCCCGGCCACCCTGTTCACTCCCACCCCACCACCCTGTTCTCTCCGCCCCCTCACCTCCTGAGCAGGGCGTTCGCCACCGCCACCGGGATGTCGTCCAGCTCGTCCCCGCCGTCCTCCAGATCCCAGAGGCAGTACTGGAGCACCCGGCCCAGCGTCCAGGCCCGGGCCCGCTCCCGGTCCCCGTCCGCCCCGAGCGCCTCGGTCAGCAGGTCGAACCGCAGCCGGATCGCGGCCGGGTCCGGGTCGAAGCGGTTGGTGAGCGCGGGGAGCAGTTCGAAGCCCGGATCCCCGGCCAGTGGCTTCGGGTCGATCGCCAGCCAGGGCTCCCGGGCGGCGCCGAGGACGTTGTCGTAGTGCAGATCCCAGTGCAGCAGCCGGTCCCCGGGCTCCCCGGCGACCTCCCGCAGCGCGGCCGCGCAGTCCGCGAGCAGCTTGCGGTCCGCCGGGTCCGGCAGTGCGGCGAGCGCCTCCGGCACCCGCTCCAGCATCCCCGCGGCGATATCCCCGAGCCGCCGCAGTCCGACGGGCGCGGGGCGGCCCGTCAGCCCGGCCAGCAGGGCCCCCAGGATCCGTACCGCCTCCGCGGTGTCGGCGACGGCGGAGAGCGGACGGGCCGCGTCCAGCCGCTCCAGCAGCAGGGTGCCGGTCGCCGGATCGTGGTCGAGGAGGCGGACCGCGCCATCGCCGTCCCAGGCGCGCAGCGCGACCGGTTCGCCCTCGGTCTCGTCGTCCACGGGCTGGAGTTTGAGTACGGATTCCGTACCGTCGGAGCGGATCACGGGCAGCACGAGGGCGACGACGCCGTGCATCGGCGCCCCGTCCGGGGTCAGCTCCCAGCGCTCCAGGAACCCCTCCGTACGGGCCGGAAGCCCCGCGACGAACGCCCTGGACGCCTCCGTTCCGTGCGCGCGGTGGCTTGCGGCCAACTCCTCCGGGACCCTGATCATGCGGCCGATCGTACGGTTCCGGGGTTCAACGGATTCCCCCATTTCCAGGCCCCCGCCCACCTGCATACAGTCGTACCGATCGCACCATCCCCCGCGGAACGGCACCAGGGACGACATGAGCACGACGGGCACGGGCAGCGCAGGCACGGTCAACGGCGGTATCTCGTTCTGGTTCGCGCAGGACGGGCTCGCCGCGCCCCGCGAACCGCTGCCGGGCGACGGCACCGCGGACGTCTGCATCGTCGGCGGCGGCTATACCGGCCTGTGGACGGCGTACTACCTGAAGAAGGCGGTGCCCTTCCTCAACATCACCGTCCTGGAGGCCGCGTTCTGCGGCTACGGCGCCTCCGGCCGCAACGGCGGCTGGCTCTACAACGGCATCGCGGGCCGCGACCGCTACGCCCGCCGCCACGGCCACGAGTCCGCGGTACGCCTCCAGCGGGCCATGAACGACTCCGTCGCCGAGACCATCGCGGTCTGCGCCGAGGAGGGCATCGACGCGGATGTCCACCGGGGCGGGGTCCTCGAAGTCGCCTGCTCCCCGGCTCAGTCCGCCCGGCTGCGGGCGTACCACTCGGTGGAGGTCGCGTTCGGCGAGACGGACCGGGTCCTGCTGGGCGCCCGCGACACCGCCGACCGGATCCGGGTCGCCGGAGCGGTCGGCTCCACCTGGACCCCGCACGGTGCCCGGGTGCACCCGGTGAAGCTGGTGAAGGGGCTGGCGGCGGCGGTGGAGGCGCTCGGCGTCACGATCCACGAGTCGACCCCGGTCACCGAGATCCGCCCCAAGCACGCGGTCACCCCGTACGGCACGGTCCGCGCGCCGTACGTGCTGCGCTGCACCGAGGGGTTCACGGCCGGGCTCAAGGGCCACCGGCGCACCTGGCTGCCGATGAACTCCTCGATGATCGCCACCGAGCCGCTGCCCGCGGACTTCTGGGAGGCGGTCGGCTGGTCGGGCCGCGAGACGCTGGGCGATATGGCGCACGCGTACGTGTACGCCCAGCGGACGGCGGACGACCGGATCGCGATCGGCGGGCGCGGAGTGCCGTACCGCTACGGTTCGCGCACCGACAACGACGGCCGTACGCAGCCCGCGACGATCGCCGCGCTCCACGAGATCCTGCTCCGGTTCTTCCCGCAGGCGGCCCGGGCCCGGATCGACCACGCCTGGTCGGGGGTGCTGGGCGTACCGCGGGACTGGTGCGCGACGGTGACCCTGGACCGGGCGACCGGTCTCGGCTGGGCGGGCGGCTATGTCGGCTCGGGCGTCACCACGGCCAATCTCGCCGCCCGCACCCTGCGGGACCTCGTCCAGCAGGACTCCGGCCAGGGCGGGGCGACGGAGCTGACATCGCTGCCGTGGGTGGGCCACAAGGTCCGCACCTGGGAGCCGGAGCCGCTGCGCTGGCTGGGCGTACAGGCGCTGTACGCGGCCTACCGGGGCGCGGACCGCCGCGAGGCGGCGGCGCGTTCCACCGAGACGGACCGGGTGGCGAAACTGGCGGACCGCATCTCTGGCCGCCACTGAACTCGTCGTGGCCGCCCGGCAGTGCCCGGCACGGCACGGGCCGTGCGCCGGCCTCCCCTTCCGGCGCACACCCCCCGCTCACGCACTCACGCCCTCCCGCCCGTGAACTCACAACCGTGAACTCACGGACTCACGGACTCACGGACTCACGGACTCACGGACTCGCGGACTCGCGGACTCGCGGACTTACAGACTCGCGGACTCACGCCCCGCCCGCGGCCAGTTCCTTCGCGGCCTCGGTCAGGTCCTTCGCGGTGTCGATGGCCCGCCAGTAGGCGCCCTGCGGCAGCGGGAAGCCCGCGAGACGCCGCTCGCGCGCCAGGCCGGGGAAGGTGGTGCGCTCGTGGTCGCCGATGTCCGGCAGCAGATCGCGGAAGGCCGCGGAGAACACGTACACACCGGCGTTGATGAGGAACGGCGACGGCGGCGACTCGATGAAGTCGGTGATGTGGCCGAAGTTGTCGGTCTCGACGGCGCCCCAGGGGATCCGGGGCCGGGCCAGCGCGAGGGTCGCGGTGGCGTCGCGCTCGGTGTGGAACGCGGCCATGTCCCGGAGCGAGAAGCGGGTCCAGATATCGCCGTTGGTGGCGTACCAGGGCTGGTCCGGGTGGGGCAGGTGTGCGGCCGCGTACTTCAGTCCGCCGCCGCGGCCCAGCGGTTCGGTCTCCACGACGGTGGTGACGGAGAGCGGCAGATCGGTGCTCTCCAGCCACTTCTGGAGCACCTCGGCGAGATGGCCGCAGGAGACGACGACGTCCGTCACGCCTTCGGCGGCGAGCCAGGCGAGCTGATGGCCGATGATCGGGGTCCCGGTGCCCGGGATCTCGACCATCGGCTTGGGACGGTCGTCGGTGTACGGGCGCAGCCGGGACCCCTGGCCACCGGCCAGTACGACGGCCTGCGTCGGATACGTGGGCATATGCATGCCACGAACCCTATGCGGACCGGCGCCCGGCGGACCCCAGGGGGAGCGCCCCGGACGGACCGGATTGCTCAGCCCTGGGCGCGCTGGGCGACCCCGGCGGCGAAGGAGGTGTCGCAGACGGGCTTGGAGTACTGCTGGGCGCGGGTGGGGCCGAAGCGGTCGACGGCGGCGCGGCCGAGGGCACGGGCGATGGACATGCAGTGCCTGCCGAGCGACGGGCGGGCCTCCACCTCGCGCTGGAGCTGGGTGAGGACCGTGGCCGGGTCCTTGGAGCGGAGGTCGGCGACGAGCCGGTCGCGCAGGACGTCCTGCGGAGTCCGGGCGACGGCGGGCACCGACACGTTCTGGGAGGAGGCGGCGATCATCCTGGAGTCACCGGCCTGGCCGGCCCACGGGACACTGGTGACCGCGAGGGTTCCGGAGAGCACCAGGACGACGGGCAGGACGAAGGCGAGGGAGCGGCCGATTCGGCGTGCTGAGTGGGTCACGGACGCGAGCGTAGCGGTCAGTGATGATTTGGAGACATTTCGTCACCCCCCCGGGGGAAGCCCGGGCGAAGGTTCTAGGAAGTCTTTCGAATCCGGGCCGGAACAAACCCCGTTCACCGTACGGAAAACGGCCCCGGGAATCCCGGGGCCGTTCTCGTCAAGCCGTGGCGCGTGGTGTCGCGCGCGGGGGTCAGTCGGTGAGGCGCTCGCCCGAGGAGGTGGCGAAGACGTGGATCTCGCCCGGCCGCGGCACGACGTGCAGCTCGGAGCCCTTCTCCGGGGCGGACCGGCCGCCGACGCGGACCACCAGGTCCTTGTCCTCGCCGCCGACGCGGGCGGAGCCGTAGACGAAGCTGTCGGAGCCCAGCTCCTCGACCACGTTCACGGAGATCGCGAGCCCGGCCGGGGCGTCGTCGCTGGCCTTGGAGAGGGAGCGGGCGGCGGCGCCGTCGTGCTCGACGACGTCGAAGTGCTCGGGGCGGACGCCCACGGTGACCGTGGTGTCGCCGCGGTCCGCGGCGGCCGTCAGGGCCTCGCGGGAGACGGGCACCACGCTGTTGCCGAACTTCACACCGCCGTCGGTGATCGGCACCTGGACGAGGTTCATCGCCGGGGAGCCGATGAAGCCGGCGACGAAGAGGTTCGCCGGGCGGTCGTACATGTTGCGCGGGGAGTCGACCTGCTGGAGCAGTCCGTCCTTGAGCACCGCGACACGGTCGCCCATGGTGAGCGCCTCGGTCTGGTCGTGGGTGACGTAGACCGTGGTGATCCCGAGGCGGCGCTGGAGCGACGCGATCTGGGTACGGGTGGAGACCCGGAGCTTGGCGTCGAGGTTCGACAGCGGCTCGTCCATGAGGAACACCTGCGGCTCACGCACGATGGCACGGCCCATCGCGACGCGCTGACGCTGACCGCCGGAGAGCGCCTTCGGCTTCCGCCCCAGGTACTCGGTCAGGTCGAGGATCTTCGCGGCCTCCTCGACCTTCGCCCGGATCTCCGACTTGTTGACCCCGGCGATCTTGAGCGCGAAGCCCATGTTGTCGGCGACGGTCATGTGCGGGTAGAGCGCGTAGTTCTGGAACACCATGGCGATGTCCCGGTCCTTCGGCGGCAGGTGCGTGACATCACGGTCGCCGATGCGGATCGCCCCGCCGTTGACGTCCTCCAGGCCCGCGAGCATGCGCAGGGAGGTGGACTTGCCACAGCCGGAGGGACCGACGAGAACGAGGAACTCCCCGTCCGCGATCTCGATCTCCAGCTGGTCGACGGCGGGCTTGGTGCCGCCCGGGTAGAGCCGGGTGGCCTTGTCGAACGTTACGGACGCCATGGTGCGTCTCCCCTCCACCGGCAGGAACGTGCCGGACGATCCGAGTAAAGGATTGGTGTAGTCCACTCCCGCGAACTGCTGCGACGCTACCCCGCGACCTCCCTGTCTGTCAGCAGCGGTACCGAACTGATATCCACCCGCGGCCACCCCTCCGCGATCTTCCAACCCCCGCGACCGGCCGGGGGCCGCTGTGTAGAGTGGATCCCGCTGCCTCCTTAGCTCAGATGGCCAGAGCACCGCACTTGTAATGCGTAGGTCGTCGGTTCGAATCCGACAGGGGGCTCTTTTCATGCCCGGGCCGGAAGCTTCTGGCCTGGGCCTTTTCGTTCCGCAGCAAGATCGGCAAGCTCTCCGGTGCGGAGAGGGACAAATCCCCGGTTCACCCGGTTCCGGGCAGTGCGCATGGCGATGCCCCCGCCGCGAAGGCCGTCGGCGGAGGCATCATCATTCGCGGTCCGTCAGCGCCCCGGACTGAGGCTGTCGGCTCTGACGTCGGTGAGGTACCGCTGGTAGAGCGGCCCTGCGACGTGTGCTGCGCGGGCCTGTGTGGGCGCCGCCTGTTCGATCTGGTGGTGTGCGGCGGCCTTGAGGTGCGCGGCCCAGGCGAGTACGTGCTGCTGGGCGGTGCGCCCGCACTCGTCGGGCTCACCGGGGAGGCAGAGCGGGAGCGGGGGGCCGATCTTGTTGGCGGCGTGCCGGATGTATCCGGCGATCACGGCCCACTCCGCTTCGGTCCGCTGTACGGCGTGCTCGCCGCCCTGGGTTTCCCATGGCCCGAAGTCGTCCCCGTGGTCCATGCGTGCTCCCTGCGGTTGTGGTTACGCGGGTGCGGCGATGTTAGCGGGACCGGCCTGGGGACTGTCGGCTTCTGCCGGGTCGCAGTACTGGACCGTGGGAACGCAGGGCTGGCAGGGGCCGCACATGGGAAGAAACTGCGGAGGCGTGCACGACTGCGCCCCCTCCCCGTGTACGGCTGTGATGTCCGCGGTCACGCGGGCTGTTCCGGGGCCTGCCCAGATGTCGGCGAGCGGTGTCTCGCGGACGTTACCCATGGTGAGGAACCGGCCCAGAACACACGGCCAGACGTCTCCGGTGGGTCCGACAGCGCACTTCTCGTGGGCGCAGTGTCCGCACAGGTCGGCGATGGTCGGAGCAGCTCCGCGACCTCCTCGCCCGAAGGCCCGGGTCCGGTCGCCGCCGACTTCCCGTACGCCCAGGGTGCGCAGGTCCTGGGCCGCTTCCGCGGTGCGCTGCCCTTGGCGTACCGCGACGACTCCGCCTCGGACGGGGATGCCCAGGGCGAGGGCCTTCCGTACGTTCGCCCGGGTGCGGCGGTGGGATCCGCGGAGGTTGGTGACGGCGTCGTGGTCGTCGGCCGTATCGGAGTAGTACGACGTCGCGAGCTTGACGTCGCACTGCCGGAAGACGTCCCAGAGGTGGTCTCGGATGTGGGTCAGGTTCGAGAAGACCTCGATGCCGAGCCCCTTGCCGTGGGCGTGGGTGATGAGGTCATCGAGGTGGGGGTAGAGCGCTGGTTCCCCACCGATGAACTGGACGTCGGCGGCACCCATGTCGGCAAGCTGAGTGATGACGTTCTGCCAGTTCTGCGGCGTCATCGTGCCATGGTTGCCCTGTGGGCCGGAGTCGGCATAGCAGTGATCGCAGAACTCGTTGCATAAGCCGGTGACCTCCAGCCATGCGAACTTCAGGGTTGCTGCACTCATTCAGGGCTCCTTCCTGGTGTTGGGGATTTTTCGGCCGTCCGCCGGGAGACGTGTCTTCCGGCGGGGACGGGAGTCAGCGGGTCGGCATCGGGGCGAGGCCGAGGTATCGGCGTACGGGCTCGTAGATGCCGGGGACGGTCACGTCCACGAACCGGGTGGGAACCCACGCCACGTCGGTGACCTCGCGGGGTGAGGCCGGCAGCGGGGTACCGGATACGACGGCGCAGGCGATGTAGATGAGGTAGCGGCCGGTGAGGTAGTGGGGCGCGGCGCCGATGCGCTTGACGGGTGCCACGATCAGCCCGGTTTCCTGTTCGGCCTCGCGCACGGCTGTCTGCTCGGCCGTCTCGCCGTGCTCGGCCTTTCCGCCGGGGAAGACCCACCGGGGCCCGTCCGGGGCGCGACGCTCCACAAAAAGCACGGAACCGTCGGCCGGGCTGGTGATGACGGCGAGCGCGACCGGCGTGGTGGCGGGGTCGGTGGTCATGTGATCCCGACGCCCCCGTAGGTGTGAACGATGGACCGGTCGTCGGGGTCGGCGCAGGTGGGGTACCACTGACTGACGGGGACCAGTCCCGGGCCGACTGCCGTGAGGTCGCCGAAGAAGGTGGCAATGTCCTCGAAGCCCCGGGCGCAGCTGGTGAGCCCTGCCTTACGAAAAATGGTTTCGGCCTGATGGACGAGTGGAGGGTTGTCCTCGTAGGTCAGGTGGGAAAGGACGAGCACGCTCCCGGGCACCAGGGCGTCCATGATCCGGCGCATGCAGAGGTGGGGCTGGTCCTGGTCGTCGATGGTGTCGAGAACGGCGGTCGCCACGACAACCACGGGATACCGGAGATCGAAGTGCGCGTCGGCCTCGGCGAGCAGGGTCTCGGTCCGGCGCAGGTCGATCTGTTCGGCCCGGACGTGGTGCCCTCGGAGCCAGGGAACCCAGCGGGCGATGACGATCGGGGCGGCGTCGGCGTAGAGGGTCCGGGCCCGGTCTCCCGTGTAGAGGGCGGCTATCGAGTGCGTGTCCACACCGGTGTGCGGGGGCAGGCCGGGGCCGATATCCAGGAACTGGTGGAGCCCCAGGGTCTCGGTGGCGTAGGTGACGGCCCGGAGGTGGAAGGCCCGCCCGGCCCTTGCCGCGGCGCGGGCCGGGTAGCCGATGTCCGTGAGGCGGCGTACGACATCCTCGTCGGCCTCGTACGAGTCGTAGAAGTCCTGGCCACCGAGGGCGGCATGGTGGACTCGGGCGCTGCTGACCGGGGCGTAAAGGGGATACGGGAGCGGGGGCGGAGGCGGGGTCACGGCATCCACCCCGCCTGCCGGCCCTCCAGCCACACCGCCAGCCGGACATACAGGCCGGACACAGTGAACACAACGGCGGCAACTCCGGCGCGGTCAACCCACTTCATGCAGTGCCTCCGGCCAGTTCCAGGACCTGGTGGGCCAGCGCGAGGGCCTGATCGGGCGGGACGTCGGCCCCCGTCTCCTCGACGACATGTCCGTGTCGCCGGAGGCAGAGAGGAATCCAGACCGCGCCGTCGACCGGCCGTCGGACGGCCTTCCCGGCGAGGGTCAGGGTGTACCCGTGGCCAGGTTCAGGGGGAGAGTTGGTCATGCCCAAAGTGAACGGGCGCGGAGGGCGGAGCGGCAGCAGGTCGGGCGGGGCAGCCTGTTGAACGTGTTGATTGACGGCCCCAGCCGAAGCCAGCGGCATTAACGTTCAGTCATGAGCCGGTCACGCAACTCCCGCTTGGCGCGGGTGATTGAAGAGTCAGGACTCACCTACGACGCAGTCGCCCGCGCCGTCGTACACGTCGCCGCTTCGGCGGGCGACAACACCCTGCGTACCAGCAGGTCGACGGTGTCGTACTGGGTGAGCGGAACGCCTCCCCACCCTGCCACCGGCCGGTACCTGTGCGAGGCACTCGGTCGCAGAGTGGGGCGGGTCCTCACCCCGTACGATCTCGGCCTCCCGGACACCCTCTCTTCCGACCGGGCCGAGCTCGGGCTTACCGTCGACAGTGACCCGGTGGAGACGCTGGGGAACCTCGGGAGGGCCGACATCGAGCGACGCAGCTTCCTCACCACGTCCGCGTACTCCGTAGCGGGTGCGGCTCTCCCCCTCGGTGTGGCCGGAGAGATGAAGGCCCGCACCGAACGCGTTCTCACCGGCGGCATCGCGGGGGCCTCGGAAGTCGCGACCGTGCGGGACATGGTGGCGATGTTCACCAGGATCGACGAACGGCACGGCGGCCGGCACGGGCGCAGCGCCGTCGTGCAGTACCTCACCGAGGACGTCGTCCGTCTCTGCCGGGGCCGTTGGCGGTCCGAGGCGTTACACCGCCAGATGTACTCCGCGGCCGCCTCTCTCACCTACCTGGCCGGGTGGAAGGCGTACGACGCCGGTGAACACGGGCTCGCCCAGCGCTACTACCTCCAGGCGTTCAGCCTGGCCCAGCGCTCCGGGAACCGGGCCGACCAGGCGTACGTCCTGCGGATCCTCGCCCACCACGGCATGGACAACGGACGCCCCGAACACGTCCTCGGCCTGGCCGACGCGGCCCTGCGGCTGAGCCGCGGCATCGACCCCGCTGCCGAGAGCCTGTTCGTCATCTGCCGCGCCCGCGCCCTCGCCGACTCCGGCAACGGCGCCGCCGCCCTCCGGGAGGCAGAACGCGCCCGCGAACTCGCCACCTCCGGCGAGGCCGGGGACATGACCGGATGGGCATCGTCGTGGGGCGCACCAGCCGCGGCGGTCAACTCCCACATCGCCAAGATCAGTGAACGACTCGGCGACCACCAGGCGGCCGAAGCCCACTACGCCACAGCGCGTCGCCGCTACAGCACCACGCCCCATCAACGAATCACCGCGCTGTCAGCCGCTTCCGAAGGCCACGCGCAGCTCTGCCAGGGGCGCATCGAGCAGGCATGCGCCACCTGGAACGAGGCACTCGACGTCATGGCCGGCATCCGGTCCTCCCGCACCGTCAAGGCCGTACGGTCGATGCGCTCGGACCTTGCCCAGTTCCACGCCCGCGGCGCACGGCCCGCCGCCGAACTGGACGAACGGACCCGGACCTGGCTGCACACCGAAGGCGCATCCACATAGTCCGAGCAGGACACGCTGACGACGCTCTGCCTTCAGGGCACTGGTGCTCGCGAGATACCTTCGCAAAGCAATCCCGTCGGCGAGAAGGAGCGCGTGCGCGGGGACCACACGGCCGAGGACATCGCCGGAGCGCCCGGGCTGGGACCACCCCCGCAGGCGCGGGGACCACCCGTGGACTCCCGCAAACGGCGGCCCGGCCGAGGGACCACCCCCGCGTGCGCGGGGACCACCGCTCCGGGTACCGCTGCTTGCCGTCCCCCCGGGGACCACCCCCGCGTGCGCGGGGACCACAAGGCAACCCAAGGCGCCTCCGGATCCGGCCAGGGACCACCCCCGCGTGCGCGGGGACCACAACTCGGCCGAGTACTTCACACACCTGTGGAAGGGACCACCCCCGCGTGCGCGGGGACCACGCGTCGTCGGCGGCGGTGGCCTTGGTCAGGGAGGGACCACCCCCGCGTGCGCGGGGACCACCACCGCAAGGTCGCGTTGCTGTCCGACCGGGCGGGACCACCCCCGCGTGCGCGGGGACCACTCTTCGGCGGCACGCTGGGCGGGGGTGGGCTGGGGGGACCACCCCCGCGTGCGCGGGGACCACGTGGCCGTGGCCGGGTCGAGGGCGTTCATCCGGGGACCACCCCCGCGTGCGCGGGGACCACAGGGTCGTGGGCCGCGGGGCCGGTCCGGGAGGGGGACCACCCCCGCGTGCGCGGGGACCACCTTGGCCCACTGGCGAATGCGGGTGCGGTCTCTGGGACCACCCCCGCGTGCGCGGGGACCACGCGGCTTCTACGGCGCCGGTGCTGAAGGCCCGGGGACCACCCCCGCGTGCGCGGGGACCACGCCGCCAGCCTGGCTGCCGCGTGGCAGCCCGCGGGACCACCCCCGCGTGCGCGGGGACCACGTCCGGTTCGGCTGTCTCCGCGGCAATGGGAGGGGACCACCCCCGCGTGCGCGGGGACCACGCGGATGCGGGCCGGGAACGTCACCATGACCCTGGGACCACCCCCGCGTGCGCGGGGACCACCTCCGCGTCGACGACGTTCGCCGCGGACGGCCCGGACCACCCCCGCGTGCGCGGGGACCACTCCTTTGGACGGGGTTTCTTGGGAATCGCTGAGGGACCACCCCCGCGTGCGCGGGGACCACAGGAGCCGACCTGGTGCTTCATCGCAGCGGCGGCAGGATTTTACCCACTTTGCCAAACTCCGACCTTACGGCCATTTTTCGCATATCAACCCTCACTCTTCTATCGGCCGAACCTCCGCCTCTTCGCCGCCTTGCTCCATCCCTGTCGCGGAGGGTCCCCGGACGGCGCAGCGTGGTTCGGAGACCCGCCGGGAGACGGGGCAGCCGGGCGGTGGAGGAGAGTGAGACCCTCGTGGTCCGTAGGGTGCCAAGCATGGTCATGGGTGCGGAAGGTGAAACCCTGCTCGTTGTTCGTGTTGTAGGCGAGCAGCGCGCGCCCTTGGCCGGAGTAGGTGCGGACCTCGTCCCAGAGGATGTCTCGGATACGGGCGGAGGGCGAGCCCAGGAATACACCGGGAGAGATCTCCAGAAGCCAGCGGGTGAGGAAGCCGCGCAGGCCCGCGGGACAGTTCGTAAGGACGATGACGGTCACCAGATCGGCTCGTCCCCGTAATTGCGTCCGCTGGAGAGAAGCTGGCCGTCGTCCGTCTGGAGGCCCACGTGATCCGCTTCCTCGACGGACCCACCGGAGCTTCGGGAATCCTCGTAACGGAGGAGCTTCTTGATGTCCTCGGCGCAACGCTCGAGCAGCTTCGTCTCGTTGATGCGATCGCGCAGGGCGCGGCGAGTTCGGGTGGGGACATCGTGATCGCCCGCCGCAGCCGCGTCGAAGGCGGCCGGGATGGCGATCTCTGTCTTGTAGAGGTCTGCGATGTCCAGGACGAAGGACCGTTCGTGGCCGGAGTGGACGAAGCCGAGCCCCGGGGAGCAGCCGAGCGCTGCGATGACGGCATGGGCGATTCCGTACATGCACTGTGCGGCTGCGGTGACGCCTTGGTTCGGGGCGTCTCCGGCGGAGAAGTCCTCGCGGTGGTAGTCGCGCCGGACCCATGGCACACCGGTACGGATGGATTCCCGCCGGTAGCAGTCCTTCACCCGGCGGCCCTCCATCCGCAGCAGCTCGTCCCGGGTACGGCCCGACGGATCCTCGTCCGGGAAGCGCATGCGGTACATGGCGCGGGCGACTTCGACTCTGGTCCGGCGGTTGGCCCACGCCGTCGCCTGGGCTTCCAACAGCCCCGACGAGCGGGTGAGGGCCCTTCCGCCGGAGTAGAAGCGCACACCGTGCTCGCCCACCCAGACCACCGCGGCGCCGCTCTCGCCCAGAAGTGCCATCGCCTGATGGGTCACTCGGGTCCCGGGACCGAGGAGCAGGGTGCTGATGGTGGCGGAAGGGATGTGGGTGATGCCGTCGGCGTCCGTCGCCGTGATGGCGTTGTCGTCGCGGTGGACGGTGCAGCGTTCCAGGTAGAGGAAGGAAATGCGGTCGCCGACGCGGGTGAGTTCGCGGGGTGAGGAGAGGCTGCGCCTGCTGATGGTCACGGCTTCACCGGACCGGTGCGAGAGTCATGAGACCGCAGCCGTACGCCTTCGCTTTGCCCAGGCCATGCGTCAGGGTGCGCCGGAAGGCCGCGAGATCGGTGATCTCCAGTCGGCCGTCGAACGTCGCCTGGGTGAAGCGCACATCCGACGCGGGCGAGCGGGCGGCGCCGCGGCCTCCGGGTGAGTGCTGGGTGGCGTCCGTGAGCGCACGGTCGCCTCCGCTTGGTGTCTTGCTGAACCGGATCGGGGTGCGGTTGTGGACGACGACTTGGTACCCCTGCACGTCCGGCATCGCGTCTTCACGGCTCTCTGCGGTGGCCTGGGCCCCTTCTGCCGTCCGGTGCGTGTTTTGAGCCCCTCGGGCGTCAGCCGTGCAATCCGTGGCACCGGTACTGAGGCCCTCGGTCGTCCCCGGGGCCGGAACACAGTTGTCGGGCCTGATGCGCAGCACGGCGAATCCGGACCGCTCCTGGTGCTTCAGAAGCCATCCGAGCTGGTGGTGAGGCGTCACATGAGCCGTTCGTTTGGTGGGTGTGCCGGGTGCGTCTTCCTCGCGGCGAATGTGGTGTACGGGGTTGGCCGTGAGGCGGAAGGCCCATTCGTCGCCTTCGGCAAGGGCATTCAGGAACTCTCCGTAGGCGAAGGTGCTCCAGCCTTCCTGACCGAGGCTCGGCCAGCCCACCTGCTCGACGAGATGAGTGAGGTCGGGCCGGTCAGGGCTGGAGATCAGAAGGTCGAATCGGTCCGCCGGGGCTTGGTCGATCCGCCACAGCACGCGGGGGCCGCTGCCGTCCCGCGCCGGCGGATCGATGAAGGCGCTGTTCACGGCACCGTGGAGTCGGTTCGGGGAGCGGAGCAGTCGTTGTGCTTCGCGCCGGGCGGTATTGAAACGGAAGCGGGTCAAGTACATCGGCGTTCCTAGGAGACGTCCGTGGCAGACGGAGAATTCGGGGCGGGCCTATCCGCAGCGGGCCCGCCGCCCCCGGTGGTTCCGTAGCCGTCGTCGGCGCCCGGACTCCGCGGAGGGGCCCCGGCGGGAACGGGCCGCAGATGGGCCGTCGGGTCGTGCGGTGGCGGCGCGTTCACGTGGTCGCTCCGTACGCCCCGGAGGGCGTACTGCCGGTGCCGCGGATCGTAGGTGATGGGTGTGTCGCGCAGCGAGAAGTCCGGGGTCTCGCCCGCCGCGCAGTCGAGCAGCAGGTCCAGTTCCTCCGCGGCGGATGGTTCGCCGGAGGCGCCCGCGGTTCGCTGGAGTTGTCGCACATACCACCGGGACGCCTGCCAAGGCACCTGCCGCAGGGCCGTCTCCAGAGGCAAGCTGCTGAGAGAGTCCGCGAACAGCAGCGGCAGAGACGGCGGGCAGGAACGGCGTCCGAGATAAGGAAGGAAGCGGGGCGCGTCCACGGCGTCGTGCAGACGGCGGATCAACCCGTCTTCGCCTTCCACAGCCGCGACGAAGACAGCGTCGGTGAGGTAGTAGCGGTACGACAGCGGCATAACCCGGCCGGTGTCGTGGTTCTCTGCCTTGTGGAAGTCGACCAGGCGGGATCCCGGCTGGTCGATCCTGACCCCGAACCGCAACGCGGCAAGGTCGGAGACGTCCGCACCGCGCGCACGCCCCTCGGCCGCGGCCAGCAGCCCCAGTACACCGCTCTTCGTCGGGGCGTTCTCGGTGGTGCGCTGCACGAAGCGGGAGGCCGACCCCCATGACTGCAACGGTCCAGCGAGCCGTAGCAGCAGTGTCGTCGTCACGCCCCGGACTCCAGCCGCTCGGCGACCGCGCCTCCGACCTGGCTCAGGAGCGAGTCCAGGGTGACTCCGGTACCCAGGGGAGCCAGGGTCTGGGTTTCCTCACCGACCCGGAACACCCAGGTGGGATCCTTGTCGAGACCGTACTGCTTCTGCAGGTCAGGGACGTACGCCGCGAGTCGGCGGCAGCTCTCCTGGAGGAAGCCGCCCAGCGCCGACTTCGGCACCGGCTGTTCGAAGGCCCCGACGAAGCTCACCGGTCGACGGCCGCGGAGGGTGACAATGACAGCGGACGGCAGAGTGTGGTTTCCGAAGGAGTTGATCTTCCCGGTCGGCAGCGAGGTGATGAACGCCTCCAGGAATGCGGTGACCGCCCTGGCAGTGGGCGTGCCGGGCCGCTCCCCGTCGTTCACCAGGTCGTCACCGAGGTTCCGCTGCAGCTCGTTCACGTCGACGGCGGCGTACCGGTAGAGCGTGGCGGAGTTGAAGTCGACCGTGCCGATCATGCCGGCTCCCGACTCGGACTCCTTGCTGCGGTCGTCGACGGCGGTGTAGTAGTCCGACTCGATGTCCGAACGGTGCACGCTCAACGCGTGGGCGACCTGGGTGGCCGCATCCACGTTCAGATCGGCGGAGTCGGCGACCATCCGGCCGAAGAGTGCGATGTCCACCGAGTGGCGGGTGTCCACCGCGCTGCGCGCCCGTGCCTTCACCTCCTTGTCCTTGAGCGACTTCTTGAGCGCTTCGACGTCCCCGCCCCCGCTCGACGCCACGGCCAGCTCGGCCAGGGCATCCAGCTGGCGCCTGCTGAGGAACATCAGATACTTCGACTCGGCGATCACCACGCCGTCTCCGTCGTTCTTCGCCTTCCGCTTCGGCGCCTCGAGCGCCGAGCCGGTGGCGGCCGTCAGCACCTCCGCCGCAAGCTTGACGGCGGTTTCAGCGAGAGAGGCGTCGGCGGCGGTGATGCGTTCCGCGAGCGCCTCCACCACCTTCTTGGTCCGCACGCCGAGGTCCTCCGGAGGCAGCAGTTCCTGGAACCGCTCGCGGGTGGCGCGCTTCCACGCCTGGCTGGAGACCCGGGCCCGGCGCACCCCTCCGTAGTAAGCAGACTTCGGGGTTCCGGTGTCGTCGCGGTTCATGTTGCTCGGCGGCACGCTCTGCAGAATGTGGATGTCGAGGATCGTGCGGGTCACGGGCGTTCCGTTCCTTGTCTGCCGTTCCGGCTGGATGGTGGGGGAAGGGAGGGGCATCAGCCCCCTCGGCGGTGCGGGCGCTTCACTCGGCGCCGTCGATGTCCTCGAATCCCGCGGTGGCCGCTGCCGAGGTGGAGGACCCGTCGGCCGGGTCCTGCCCGCCGGGGTCCGCGTTGTGGCCTCCGGCCCGGTATCGGCGGTGGAAGTCGCGACCCCAGGCTCGTCGGATGCCGTCCCGGAGGTTCTCGTCCTGCCACCACAAGAGCTGATCGGCGAGATGCGCGTAGTCCAGCGGGATCCGTGCCGTACGCAGCAGCAGAACCAGCTCGCGCAGCCTGGTGGCCAGCACCTCGACGTCGGACGCGCTGCCGACGCGTACGAACCGCTTCCGTACGGATTCGCTGACCTCTTCGACGCTTCCTCCTGCACCCCCTTGGTCCGCCGTGCCGCGCGTGCCGCCGCTGTTGTCCTCGGCGCTGCGGCTGTCATGCGTCCCCGTGCCGCCGTGGGCAAGCCGTCGCACCGAGCGGCCGAGGGTCCAGCCGGGAAGGTGCATGGGGGTGTCCCGCAGCGACTGCTGGTGAAGCGCCCACAGCGTCACGGCGAGATGTACGGCTGAGTCTTCGCGCTGCTCCTGCTCTTCCCGGCGCATGTACGCCGTGGACGTCAGGTACGCGGGTGCGGCCCGGCCTGCGCCGAGCGACTCCTGCTCGGCCGCCCGCCGCTCGTCCCGCAGATCGGCCAGTGTCTCCAGATGTGCCAGACCCCATGTGGCGGGGGATTCATGCGCGTCCCGTCCCGCTTCACGGCGGAGGCGGGCGACATCGGCCACCGCCCAGGGGGCATCGCGCTGGTAACCGGACTGCAGTCGGCCCACGACGCGCGACACGGTGACGCGGGGCAGCGACGGCATACGGGACGGACTTGGCGGTCCGCCGGGGGTGGCACCGGCGGACACCGGAACTTGGGATGCCATGGGCTGTTCTCCTGAGGACGAGTAGGGCCGGGGAAGCGGCTGAGGATCATCCGGATACGACGGGGAGACAGGGACCGTTAGGACGGCCGTTCAGGAGGGCCGGGCCAGGGCGCCGGGGCGCTGCAAGCCGGCCTGCGGCGGTCCCAGCACCTTGTCCAGCTGTGCGAGGAACCACAGTTCCGCCCGGCCCGCGTCGATCAGCGTCCTGCCGAGCCCGGGAACGTCGACGACGCGTCCTTCGAAGGCGGCGGGTCCGGCGGAGCGGATCTCCTGCCAGGCCAGCCGGAGCACGTGCCCCCTGACGGTCTCCCGCCACCGCTGCTGCGCAGCCTGAAGGTCCGGCTGGCGTGCAAGCTCGACGAGCCAGGCCCGGTACGGTCTGTCCAGCGCCGCATAACCAAGATCCCGGGCCGTCGCGGCGGCCGTCTCGGCACTCTCGCCTCCCGCAGCACGAACGAGGTTGGCTGCTAGCCGGCCGAGGCCCTGCACAGCCTTCTCGGCTTCGTGCACCGCATCGATAGCGGCAGCACCGTAGACCTCGTTGACCGCATGCATCGCCACCACGGGAAGCTGGACGGAGTCGTCGATGATCTCGTCGATCACCGACTGCTGGGTCCCGTAGACCACGCCGACCGTGCGCAGCCGCACCAGTTTTCCCGGGTCGATCTCGCTCTCGGTGATCACTTCTGTGAACCACCGGGCGGTACGGGAACGGAGCTCGGTGTCGGGCCCGCTGCGGCGCCCGGCGTCGGCCGCGCTCCCACGGGCCGGGAGCAGTGACCCGATGCCGCGCCATGCTGCTCTGCGCGGGTCGTGCCGGGCGGGCGTGTAGACGACGGGGCGCTGCTGCTTCTTCTCCTGCACAGGGCTACGGCGCCATGCGGTCATCGGCTCCAGCAGCCAGGGCGACAGCTGGACCGGTGGATCGCCGTATCCCAGGACGACACCCGTCACCGAGTCCCCGTCCCGCACCAGGCGGACCCGGCGCGACTGCCACGTGTAGAGATCACGCAGGCCCAGCGGCTCGGGACCGCCTTCCGCGGCACTCCGGGGGCCAGGTCCCGGAGGCACCGCCCGGCGCCACACCGGCAGGTCCTCCTTGACGCGCTCCCCGAAGTCACCGTCCCGGTAGGCACTGTCGAAGGCGATGAGGTTGAGCAGCAGGGACTCCTGCAGGGTGTCGCCTTCGGCGAAGACACCGCCCAGGAGCCCCAGCGAACCTACGCCGAGGGGATAGACCTTGCCCGCTCTGGCCCGTCCGTCGTCGCCCTGCATGGCGGACTTGATGCCCGAGGTGTCAAAGGCGTGTACGTGCACCAGCCACCGGGCGGCCTCCGCGAAGGACAGACGCCCGACGCCGGGACGCCTCATGGAGAACAGTGCCGATCCGGTCGGGACGTCCGCCACGATCCGGCTCAGGGGGGCAACCTCGTCCTTCCCCGTGCGGAGCCCGGGTACCTGGAAGAACGGCCTCTCCTCGTCGAACAGTTCGAAACGGGATGCATGTCGGTCCAGATACTCCAGAACCACGGAGAAGGGATCCGACGCCTCCCACAGCTCCTCCCAGTCCTCCATCTCCGCAGGCCCTTGCAGCGCGTCGTACAGGACGGCCAGCATCAGCCTCAGCAAGACCATTTCCTGGGTAGGAACGTCTCCGACGATCCTGCGCAGCTCACCTGCCCGCACGAACACATCGCGCAGGGAAAGCTCCTCAACCGCACCGTCCGCGGACCTCTGCACCGGCAGCCACGGATCGTGTACGAGGCTGAACCCGGTGGTCCCCGCGCCCTCGGAACCCGTCCGGCCTGCTTCTCCGGCAGTGGACGCCGATGGGCTCACCCTGTCCCCCTCGTGCGCTGCTTCCTGCGGACCGTCGGCAGTGCTCCGGCCCGTAAGCGGTGTCCGGGCATCCGTTGCATCCCCGGCCTCCTTGTCCCGTACGCCCCGGCCGGCCACGGACGCACTCGGATCCGTGACCTGCAGCCCTTCGGCGGGGCAGTAGCTCAACTCGTAGCCTGACAGCCGGGTCTGACAACGCTCGTCCAGCACCATCAGCAACTCACCTGCCAACCAGGGGCATTCCTTCACCTGCCAGGCCGGGACCAGGGACTTCTCCAGCTCCTCGATGGCGTCGTCGATCACCCACTGCTTGCTGAAGCGCCCCGGCAGAGTGAGCGCACTGGCGGCCACCGCCTCCGCAGCGCGTCGGTTCGGAGGGAAGTCCACGGGCAGCTCCAGGCCTCCCCTCCCGCCGGCCATCCCGCCGTCGAGCCACGGCACCGTACGCAGCCGCCCGTCCGCCGAACGCTGCACGACCAGCACCTCAAGCGTCGCCTCGCCGTCGCGTACTTGCGCCCTGCCTTTCCTGCTGTCGTCCGCGTCCCCCGCGTGTGTCTCCAGCCATCCGTACACCGGGCGTCCTGGGCGTCGCACCGGCCCCAGCAGAAAGCCGTTCGCCAGGCGTCGCTTCTCCGTGAGCAGCGCCTGGTAGCGCTCTTCGGCCTCGGCCATCTCCCCGGCCCACTCTTGCGGCCCGATCGGCCCGCTACCGTAGGCACTCTGAACCAGCGGGCTGATGTCGTCCGGCAGCCGCAGCGGCAAGCCGTCCAGATGGGGCGAGAGACCAGCGAGCGAACGCAGCAGGGTCCAATCCCCCTGGTACACCGCGCGTGAGCCCGCCACCGGGGAGGGTGGTGCGGCGCTCCAGTCGACACCGGTGACCAGGCACCGGGCCGTCGTCAGCGGGGCCGGTCGGTGCGCAGGATGCCGGTGCAGGCGCCCCATACGCTGGAGTACGAGGTCAACCGGGGCCAGGTCCGTGACCAACAGGTCGAAACTCACATCGAGCGACTGCTCGACCACCTGACTGGCGACCACGACATGGCGTTCCGGACGCTCGCCACCACGTCCGAACCTCCGCAACAGGTCGGCGTCGTTGGCCGCCCGGTCGGCGGCAAGGAACCGGGAGTGTGTGACGGTCACGTTCTCCGCGCCGAATCGCTCTCGCAGCACCTCGGCCGCCTCCAGCACGCGGCCCACCGTGTTGCGCACGACCAGCGCGCAACCGCCGTCCGAGAGTTCCCCTTCCAGGCGGTCGGCGAGCGCGGCAAGGTCGTCGTCCAACCGCTCGACCACGACAGTGGCACCGCGGTCCGAAGCTGCCGCCGGACGCGCGGTAAGGGCACCGCGGCCCGGTGACACCGCCGTCAGCAGCGGGTAGGCATCGGCAGCCGTCTCGATGTCCGCGGCGCTTTCCGGCCCCGCGTAGGCGGCGGCCAGCTCCTTCCTCCGGGCGGCCGGAAGCGTGGCCGACAGCAGCACCACCGGCACGCGATAGGCGGCCAGCCACTCCAGGGTCCGGTCCAGGTACCGGTTCATATAGGCGTCGTACGCGTGGACCTCGTCGATCACCACGACCTTCCCGGCGACCGCGAGGTGGCGCAGGGCCAGGTGTCGGCTCTTCAACGCCGCGAAGAGCACCTGGTCCACGGTCCCGACGGCGAACGAGGCCAGCAGTTGCTTCTTCCGTCCCCGGAGCCACTGATGAGCGTGGAGCCCCGAAGGCCGCCATCTTTCCTCGTGATCCACTCCCCATGAAACGGCGGCAGCGTTCCCGGCCTCGTCCGGGTCGATCGCTGTGATCGCCCTGCTTCCCGAACGGAGCAGGCCTGCCCATGCCTCCTGGAGCGCCGCCTTGGCGTGCGCGAGGACGACCGACCACGACCGCGCTCCCTCCTTCGGCAGCGCATCGAGCCACGACAGCAGCCGTCCGAACATGGCGTCGCCGGTGGCCCTAGTGGGCAGCGCCAGCAGCAACCCACCGGCCCCGGACCGTGCGGCGAGCACCTCCGCGGCCGCGAGCGCGGCCTCGGTCTTCCCCTCTCCCATGGGTGCCTCGATGATCAGCAGTCCGCCCGGATCCATCTCCCGAGCCAGCCGGACGGCTTCTGCCTGGACCGGACGCAGCATGGCGCCCCTGAGCTGGGGAAAACGGTCGGCGAACAGTTCCTGGGCAGAAACCGACGGAACCTGTGGCTGCCAGGGTTCCGGCAGGTCCAGCCCTTCCCAGGCCGCTCGCAGTCGCCGTGCTTCACCTTCCGCGCCAAGGGGATGCCATGACTCCGGCGCATACGGGAACAGCTCCGGGGAGCTGGCAATCCAGTCGGCGAGGATCACGACGGCGGTCAACAGGACCTGGACCGTTTGCGGTAGCTTCACGTCGCGCCACGACGGCAAGACCTCAGTTGCAGCAGTCATTTCGGCACACCAGTCCAACAACTCGAACTGCGTTCGCTGCCACACGGCTTCCGCGGGGCCGGCATGGCGTACGAGATGGGGGCGCAACTGCAGATCGTGGATCTGCCCGCTCTCCGGCGGAACCCCGTGGTGCCCACCGGCGACGACTGCGAACTGCCCCGCCGTCCGGGGCCCCAGCTCGAACCGCTCCTTCAGCCACTCCTGCAGGATCAACTGTCCGGCCAGGCCGTGCGGAGCAAGTCGTCGACTCTCTCCGTACTCCTTGGCCGTGCGCATCTCCAGGCCGACGTCCCTCATGCGCGAGGCGAGTTGCTCGACCTGGCACGCGAAAGCAGGCGAGCATTTGCCGACGTCGTGGGTAGCCGCCAGGAACCTTACGAGTCGAACGGCATCCGTGGCGCCATGGGGAAGTACATCCGTAACTTGGAACTTGGTGTTCTCCGGCAGCCACTCGTCCCATAGTTTCCCGGCGACGCTCGCACTGTCCGCCATATGCCGCCAGAGGGGCATCCAGCCGTCGCTCTTCCGATCATGCTTGGCCCACGGAGCACGCGCTGCTACCGAGAGGACTTCCGATATCGGGCCAGGCCAAGGAGATTTACTGGGCGGCGAGGGTTGAGAATTCACTCCGAAGCCCTCCGTTTAGCCGCTGCGACGCGGCGGGGAGTCGAGGTAGGGACAGCGGTGGGATGGGGCGGGGGCCCACGGAGGAGCCCCCGCTGACGCCTCAGCGCCTCGACCAGAACGACAGCGCGGCGCCGGCAGACACCAGTACCGCCCAGGCCCACGGCCACCCCGGAGAGGCCGTGATCATCGCCAGAATGAGCAGCCAGTTGATGCCATCTGGAGGCTGGGCGGGCTGGGTCAGAATGGGCATGAGTAGAATCGCTCCGTCCTATGAGTGTGCTGCGCTCGGCGGACGGGAGGCCTCACACCTGCTGCGTCGCTGCAACGACCCAGCACGGTTCTACGTGCGGCCTCCCTCTTCTTTTCAGGGGGGCGCCCCTGCCGCGCAGACTACGGCGACAAAGCGTGACGACGCGAACTCCCGTGTCCATTGAACTTGTTGACAGGCAACGCTCAACTAGCGAAGCAGGATCTCGGTTACTAGTAACTGCCGCGCCTAGTCGCCGGAGGCACCTTCACGGGGCCAGCTTGTGGAGCCCCGCAGGCGCGGGGAGCAGGTGGTACAACCCGCGAGGCGGGCTCTCGGGGGCCACTCCCGCAGGCGCGGGGAGCACGGGTCGGCGCAGCCGTTCTGCGCGGCGAGGTAGAGGCCACCTCCACAGGCGCGGGAAGCAAGCTATCGCATCAGCCACAGGAAGGTCTCCGGACGGACCACCCCCGCAGGCGCGGGGACCACCCGGTCCAGGCAGGGAGAGCGGCTGCTGCGGCGGGACCACCCCCGCAGGCGCGGGGACCACTACAAGATGGCCCTCCGGGCGGTGCACGTCTCGGGACCACCCCCGCAGGCGCGGGGACCACATCACGGACGGATACCGGTACGCCGCCGAGCAGGGACCACCCCCGCAGGCGCGGGGACCACAGCAGACCCGCGCCGTCAGGCTCGATGAAGCGGGGACCACCCCCGCAGGCGCGGGGACCACAGGCGCCGACCTGGTGTCCTATCGGAGCAGCAGCAGGATTTTACCCACTTTGCCAAACTCCGACCTTGCAGACCTTTCCACACATCTCACCTACCGTTCGAGGTCGCGCGATCAGATTGCCACAACTGACCTGCATCAAATGAGAGTTGATGGTGATCGCGCCCCATCGGCACGGCCTCAGACCGAATGAGTTCGCCGAGCGCCTGCGTGAGCGCCGCGCGAGCGGACGGGTTGGCCCCTTCCGTCTCCAGATGGACCCACCAGCACCAAACTCAGGCCTGACCTGCGAAAACAGGTTCGCGGAGCACACCCCCGGATCGCCCGAGACGATCCTGCAGGCCCTTGTAATGCGTAGGTCGTCGGTTCGAATCCGACAGGGGGCTCTTTTCATGCCCGGGCCGGATCCCCTCCGCCCGGGTTTCTTCTCGCCCCCCTCCGCCCGGGTTTCCCGTCATCCCCTCACGCGCCGAGTCCCCGCACGCCCCCCAGCCCCGGCACCTCCGGGCCGAGGAGTTCCAGTGCTTCCTCCCAGCGGAAGCGCTCGCCCGCTCCCTGCCGGGGCGGGTGGGGGACGTACGAGCCGATCAGTACGCCCATGCCGCTCAGGCGCGCCAGGCTCCGCGGATAGGCGGGGTGTGCGGCCTGGGCGCTGTTCACGTACGGGAGTACGGCGATCGGTACCCCCGAGCCGTACGCCTCGCACAGGATCCCCAGCGCCAGCGTGTCCGAGATCCCCGCGGCCCATTTGTTGATCGTGTTGAACGTGGCCGGGGCCACCGCGACGGCGTCCGGCGGGGGCAGCGGGCGGGGTTCGCCCGGGAGCCGCCAGGCGGACCGGATCGGATACCCGGTCTGCTTCTCCACGGCGGCCGCGTCGAGGAAGCCGAGGGCCTGCGGGGTCGCGACGGCACCCACGTCCCAGCCCGCCGCCCGCGCCGCGGCGATCAGCTTTCCCGACTCGCCGGCTATTCCGGCGGCACAGACGACGACATACAGAAACGGTCTCCCGGCAGCCCGGCCGGACTCATGCCTCACGTGGAACCCCTGTCGTCGACCGGAACGGTGCGATGCGCTGCGATCCGGTAAGCGTACGAAGCGGGCGGGGGACATGGTGCCGTTATGCGAACGTCCGTCTTACGCGGAACGGCGGTTGCCGCTGGAGTCGCAGGGGATGCCGGATTCCGGGTGGTGGGCGAGGAAGTCGCGGGTGGACTGGCGCTCGGCGTCGGCGATCGCGGCCGGGCTGACGGTGATGACACCCCCGAAGGGGCGGTCGACGTCGTGGATGATGCAGAGCGTCGTCGTCAGCAGCGCGGTGATCACGACGAGGACAGCCACCTGGCCGAAGTTGTTCCGGCGGGGGAGGCAGATCCCCAGGGTCACCACCATGATCGCCACGGTGGCGAGCAGGAACCAGAGAATGGCGGCGGGGACACTCGCCGTCGACTGGGTGAGACGCTCCTCGCGCTCCTGGGAGCGCTTGTTGTCGGCGGCGACGAGCATGCCGAAGGCCTGTTCGCCCGCCAGCTCGCGGAAGGTGCGGCGGAAGTCGGTCGACCACACGCTCGGGGCGGCGGAGCCGTTCCCGTCGGCCATGGCGGGCCACTCCTCGGCACGTACGGCGCGGGCGTAGCAGACGGCGGCGGCCTGGATCCGGGCTCGCTGTTCCCCGGGGGCGTACTCGGCGATCTCGGTCAGCTGGTCCAGGGCGCGGGCCTCCCCGCGGGCGGCGACCTCGGCCTTTCCGTACGAGGCGGACGCGGTGACCAGGACGAACGCGAGCAGCAGCACGGTCAGGGTCAGCAACGGTTCCACCAGGTCCTTGAGCGCCATCCCCTCGCTGTCGTCGGCGGTCGTCAGCCGGGGTCGCAGCCACTGGTTGACCGCGAGGCCCGCCAGCAGGGCGAGCGCGGCGACGGCGATCACGACGACCATGGGCGGCCACCTCCCGGGGTGTCGTGATCATGCCCCGGGGACCGGCCGCACCCGGCCTGCGGGGCGCAAGGGGCCTCTATCGGAGGACACGCCTTGCGCCGGAGGGACCCCGGGGGACGCCGGGGACCCTGAGCGCGCCCCGGCTCCGTGCTCCGGCGCCGCCGTTCGCGGGCCCGGCCCGGCGGTGCCGTCCGGCCCTGCGGGCCGAGCCCGCTTTGGTGCGAACAGATTTTCGAATTCGGCGGGCGGCGGGGTCCCGGCATGGCTAGCGTGGATTCCCGGGACGAACCCCACCACAGGGAGGAACCGCGACCATGAGCGAGACACCCCAGGGCACCCCCGTCTGGGCCGACGGGATGTTCCCCGACGCCGAGGCGGCGAAGAGTTTCTACGGCCCCGTCCTCGGCTGGACGTTCCGCGCGGCGGAGTCGGAGAAGGGCACGTACACCCAGGCGTACGCGGACGGGAAGGCGGTCGCCGCCTTCGTACCGCCGCTGCCCGGGCGGGAGGGCACCCCGCTGTGGTGCCTCCATCTCGCCTCGCCGGACGCGGTAGCCGCCGCGGCCCGGATCACCGAGCACGGCGGCCGGGTGCTGCTGGCGCCGGTGAAGGCCGGCGACCTCGGCTCGTACTGCGTTGCCGCCGATCCCGAAGGAGCCGTCTTCGGGGTCTGGCAGCCGGGCACGCACAAGGGTTTCGAGGCGGGCATGGAGCAGGTGGGCGCGTACCGCTGGGCGGAGGTGGTCAGCCGGGATCCGGCGGCGGACGCCTTCTACCCCGCCGTCTTCGGGTACGCCTCGCAGCAGATGGACGATCCCGAGCTGGACTTCCGCGTCTACAGCGCCGGCGGCGGACCGCTCCTGGGCCGGGTGCAGGCGGAAGACGACTACCTGGCCGGTACGCCCGCCGGGCTCAACGTCTACTTCAACGTCGCCGGCTGCGACCGGGCCGTCGCGGCGGCCGTCGGACACGGCGCCACCGTCCTGCTCGCGCCGACGGACAGTCCGTTCGGGCGGTTCGCCACCCTCACCGATCCGCAGGGCGCCCGCTTCTCGGTACTCGACACCACCCAGTTGGCGGGAGAGGTTCCGGAGCTGACCGACCTGCCCTGAGGCGCCGGGGTCTCAGAGCGCGGCCAGGAGATCGTCCAGCGGGGCCGGGACCCGGTCGGGAGTGAGAGCGCCGACCAGGACACCGCCGTAGTGGATCTTGCGGCCCTTCTTGGTGCCGAGGAAACGGCGCAACTGCTGCTGTGCGGTGCGGTCCTGCTGGGCGGGCTGCTGGAGGAAGGTCGTCAGGGGGCGTACGTCGCCCTCGCCGCGGACGAGTTCCCGCACCCGGTCCGGGCCCAGCGCGCGGATCAGTTCGTCCTCCAGGTCCGCCGCACAGACGAAGATCCCCTCCGGGGCGGCGCCGGAACGCTCCCAGGCGCGGACGTAGTACGGACGCTCCGCCTCGTCGCAGAGCCCCGTCAGCCGGAGACCCAGGCCGGACGGCCCGAGCAGGGCGGTGAAGCGTCCGACGTTCATCGCGCCGCCCATCGGCAGGACACAGACGCCTTCGGCCGCCAGGTCCCGGCCGCGGCGCGCGGCCAGGGCATTGACCGCCGCGGCATCGCTGAGGCCTTCGAGGAGAACGACCGTACGGACGGGCAGTCGGGCGGCGAGGTCGCACGCGGTCCGGCCGCGATCGCCGGTGCCGGTGCTGGTGCCGGTGCCGTGGGTGGCTTCGGTCTCCCGTCCGCCGCGGGGGCCGCCGGCGCTGTGGACGGCCTCGGCCTCCCGGCCACCATGGGGGCCGCGGGGACCGTGGACGGCCTCGGCCTCCGGTCCGCGACCGGCGCCGCGGGTACGGCGGGGTCTACCGGCCGCCCATGCCGTGACCGCGTTCCGGAAAGCGTCCATATCAGCCATGGGGCGAGTCTTCGCCGTACCCGCCCGCCGCGCCAGCGGATTTCGGCGCGGGGCCCGCCGCCCCGCCCCTACCCTCGCCGAACACCTTCCACACGGGCAAGTCCCGGCCCCTTCCGGCCCGGACCCCGGCCGTCGCGCCATACCGCCGACCCGGCGCGAGCGGAACCGCCCGATGTAGGTGTAGGTGACACGCGTCGATGCACGTCGAAGTGGGGCCACGACGGGCACCGCCGGACTGAATGAGAGATACCGCTTTCCGTCACCGCCACCCCCTCCCGCCTCACCAAACACCCCATGTCCCGCATTTCACCTTGGCGAATTTGATCGCTTACTTATGGCAAGACCCAAGCCTAGATTCTCGTTTCATGAAAGAAATGGAAAAGAAGCAGTCAACTGGCTCGCAAACCTCGGCAAATTCAGCGGCGAGCAGTCGTCGTGGTCTGTTACGCGGCATGGCTGCCGGAGGCTTGGTGGCGGGAACCGGACTGGCCTGGGGCGCCTCGCCCGCCGCCGCCGCGCCGCGGGCCGCACGGCGGAGTTCGACCTGGACACCGCCCAGCAGCCCGACCCAGGCGGAGTTCGAGCTGTTCAACGAGGGCAACGCCCGCTGGAAGGTCCAGGCCCAGGTCCACCCGCGCGAGTACCAGGACACCCGCGCTCTGCTCGTCACCGCGCAGACCCCCTGGGCGATGATCGTGAGCTGTATCGACTCCCGGGTGCCTCCGGAGCTGGTATTCGACCAGGGTCTCGGCGACCTCTTCGTCAGCCGGACCGCCGGACAGGTCCTGGACGGAGCCGTGCTCGGCAGCACCGCCTACGCCGCGACCAAGCCGAGCGTGAAGCTCATCGTCGTCCTCGGTCACCAGGACTGCGGCGCGGTGAAGGAGGCGATCACCAGGAAGGACAACCCCACCGCTCCCGGCTTTCCCCCGCGCCTCGAGTTCCTCACCACGGCCATCAAGGACGCGATCCCGCCCGCGGGCACTCCGAACCGGGAGAACCTGGCGATCAACGAGAACATCCGGCGGATCCGGGACCAACTACTCGTGGAGCCCCAGATATCGCCCCGGGTGGCGGCCGGAACGCTGAACGTCATCGGCGCCCGCTACGAGCTCGACACCTGGATCGCCCACAAGGTCATCTGACCCCCGCCGGGCCGCGAGGCCCGCCGGGCCGCAGGCCCCGTCCCCCACGACCGCCCGTCTTCCGCACCCGGGGAGGCGGGCGGTACCCGTATCCGGCTCCCGCGGACGGACCGGACAAAGGCCCCGGTCACCGGACGCCGGAAGATTTCCGGCACCCGGAGGCAACCTATCCGGGGCCCCGGCCCATTCCTCCTGTGTGGGACAGCACCGGGAAGACAGCGGAACGGTACGGGAAGGGCATGGTCTGCGGGATGGGGTTGCCGGTCGACGACACGGGCTTCGAGCAGTTCGTCGCCGCGCGGGGGCCCCGGCTGCTGCGTACGGCCTGGCTGCTGACGGGCGACGCGCACCTGGCCGAGGACCTGTTGCAGACCGCGCTCGCCAAGGTGTGGCCGAAGTGGCCGCGGATCGCCGGGGAGCACCCGGAGGCGTACATCCGCAAGACCCTGGTGAACACCTACACCGAGTGGTGGCGCAGACGCTGGCGCGGCGAAGTGCCGCACGCCGAGCTGCCGGAGGGCCCGGCCGACCCGGGCTGCCGTCCGTACGACGTCTTCGCCCGGGTGGACCTGGAGCAGTCGCTGGCCGCCGCGGTCCGGGCGCTCCCCCGGCGGCAGCGGGCCGTCGTGGTCCTGCGGTTCTTCGAGGATCTGAGCGTGGCGGAGACCGCCGACACCCTGGGCTGCACCCAGGGCACCGTCAAAAGCCAGTCGGCCAAGGCGCTGAAGACCCTGCGGTCGGTACTGCCGGTCTCCCTCGTGGAAGGCGGTGAGCCCTGTGACCGAGCCGCGTGACCGGCTGCCGGACGGCCCGGTGGACGCCCCGGCGGACGGCCGGGAGCACGACGGTGCGGCGGAGCACGAACTGCGGGTTCTGCTGGCCCGTACGGTGCCCAATCTGCCGACCCCGCTGGACCGGATGGGACAGGTACGGGAGCGGGTACGGCGACGGCGGCGCAGGCAGCGGGCCCTGGGCACCGTCCTGACCGTCACCGCCATCGCCTGCGGTGGCCTGCTGCTGCCCGAGGCACTGACCGGGGACGGCCGGGACACCCGGCCGATGGTCGCCGAAAGCTCCGAACGCACCGGCCCCCCGCTCACCCCGGCGGCGCCGCGCCAGGCCCGGAAGACGGTCTCCCAGCCCACGCTGGCCGGGATGGAGCTGAGCGTTCCGGTGGCGTGGCACACGCTGGGCACGCCCGACCGCCCCGGCGAGGAGAACCTTGTCGGCAACAACACCGTCTATCTCTCGACCCAGCCGCTGACCGCGTTCCCGCAGCCCTGCACCGCCGAGGCCAGCTGCTTGCCGATGAAGCGGCTCCGGCCCGACGGGGTGCTGGTGCAGTTCGGGATAGCCCCCCACACCAATGTTCCCGAAAAGGTCCGGGAGCTCGGCCGGCCCCTCACTCGCGACACCGAACTCTACGAGTACTGCAAGGAGCTCGGCGGGGCGTACGGCTACTCGGGCGCCATCGGCGGGGTCCCCGACCCGGACTCCCCCGTCTTCGTCAACGTCTGCGCGGGCCCCGGGATGCCGGAGAGCCGGCTGAAGGAGATCACCGAGTTCATGGCGCAGGCCGTGTTCCACGGCCCGGGGAAGACGTCGGCCTACGGACGGGACACCCCGGACGCGCCCCCGCCGGGCGCGTCCGTAGGGAAGCGGCCGGGGGTGTCATGACCTGCCGGGGATTCGGTTACAAGATCGTCGATATTCCGTCACCGGGACAGCTCCCGTGATCAGGGACAATTACCTTCCGGACAGAACCACATTGGATCATCGCCATGCCATTGAAGCGCTCGGGCGGAGGCCGGTCGGCGACCCGCCAGGCCGCCACGTTCCTCGGTATCAGCATGCTCTCCGGAGCGGTACTCGCGGGCATCGCCCTGCCGGCCGCCGGGGCGCTGGGGCTGGCCGCCAAGGGGACGGTCAAGAAGTTCGACGAGATTCCCGCCAATCTCAAGACCCCGCCGCTCAGCGAGCGCACCAGAATCCTCGACGCCAACGGCGACGAGATAGCCACGGTCTACTCCCGTGACCGCCAGGTCGTCCCGCTGACCGCGATATCGCCGTACATGCAGAAGGCGATCATCGCCATCGAGGACTCGCGCTTCTACGAGCACGGCGCGATCGACCTCAAGGGCATCCTGCGGGCGATCAACAAGAACGCCCAGGAGGGCGGGGTCGCCCAGGGCGGTTCGACGCTGACGCAGCAGTATGTGAAGAACGTCTTCGTGGAGGAGGCGGGCGACGACGCCGACAAGGTCGCCGAAGCCATCCAGCAGACCCCCGGCCGGAAGATCCGCGAGCTGAAGTACGCGATCCAGGTCGAGGAGGAGCTGGGCAAGAAGAAGATCCTGGAGAACTACCTCAACATCACGTTCTTCGGGCAGCAGGCGTACGGCATCGAGGCCGCGTCCAAGCGGTACTTCTCCAAGTCCGCCAAGGACCTCAAGCTGGAGGAGGCGGCGCTGCTCGCCGGGCTGGTCCAGTCCCCGAGCCGCTACGACCCGGTCAACAACCCGGATGTCGCCCTCCAGCGCCGCAATGTGGTGCTGACCCGGATGGCACAGGTCGGAGCGGTATCGCAGGCGGACGCGGCGAAGGCGAAGGCCAAGCCGGTCGCGCTCAAGGTGAACAGCCCCAAGAACGGCTGCATCACCGCCGACAACGGCGCGGGCTTCTTCTGCGACTACGTCCGGAAGGTCTTCCACCGGGACCCCGCCTTCGGCAAGACCCCCGAGGACCGCGCCAAGCTGTGGAACCGCGGCGGTCTGACCATCCGCACCACCCTGGACCCGAAGTCCCAGCAGGCGGTACAGGACTCCATCAAGGAGTACGTCTACAAGGGCGACAAGGTCGCCACCGCGGTGACCATGGTCGAGCCCGGCACCGGGAAGATCCTGGGGATGGGCCAGTCCAGGCCGTACGGCTTCGGCAAGAACGAGACCCAGATCAACTACTCCGTCGACCACAAGATGGGCGGGTCGAACTTCGGCTTCCCGGTCGGCTCGACGTTCAAGCCGTTCGTGGCGGCGGCCGCGCTGGAGGAGGGCCGTCCGGCCACCCAGACGTACTCCTCGCCGTACGAGATGCCGTACCCCGACCGGATCTCGGCCTGCAACGGCGAGTCCTGGGTCAACACCTCCGGCGAGGACCTGACCAACGAGATGGAATCGGAGAAGGGCCCGTACCCGCTGAAGCGGGCGATGGCACTCTCGGTCAACACCTACTTCGTCCAGATGATCGAAGACATCGGGCTCTGCCCGGTGAAGAAGATGACGGACAAGCTGGGTCTGGTCGTCGGCAACGGCAAGAAGCTCCAGATGTCCCCCTCCGGTCTGACGCTGGGCTCGGAGGGCATGTCCCCGCTGACCATGGCGTCGGCGTACGCGACCTTCGCGAGCCGGGGCATGTACTGCACCCCGGTCGCCATCCAGTCCATCAAGACGAGCGACGGCCGGAAGCTGACGCCGCCGCGTTCGACGTGCTCCCGGGCGATGAGCGAGCAGACCGCCGACACGGTGAACGAGCTGCTCAAGGGCGTGGTCTCGGACCAGGGCACCGGCCGGTCCGCCGGGCTCGCGGGCCGGGAGAGCGCGGGTAAGACCGGTACCACCGACGGCCGGAAGAACGCCTGGTTCGTGGGCTACACCCCGAACCTCGCGGGCGCGGTCTGGGTCGGCAGCCCGACCCAGCGGGTGGAGATGTTCAACATCACCATCGGTGGCAAGTTCAAGGCCAAGGTCTTCGGTGGTGAGGTCCCCGGTTCGATCTGGCGCGACGCGATGCGCGACGCGCTGAAGGGCAAGGACCGGCCGCAGTTCAACCGGGTCAACATCCCGGACCCCAAGACCGACACCGAGGGTGAAGGCGAGGGCGACGGCGGCGGCGAGGACGGCGAAGGCCGCGAGGGCGGCCGTGGCGAGGGCGAGGGCGGCGACCGCGGGCCCGACAACGGGAACGGGAACGGCGGCAACGGGAACGGCGGGAACGGCAACCCCGGGAGCGGGAACGCCGGCCGGTCCGGTGGCGGCGGTGGCGGCAACCCCGGAGGCAACGGCGGCGGGGGCAACCCCGGCGGCGGTGACGGAGGCGGCGGCGGGGACTGACCCCCCGGCGCACCACGCCACGGCCGGTGAGCCGTGAGCACCCGTACGACAACGGCCCCGGCCCCCGGCAGGCAATCCGCCTCCGGGGGCCGGGGCCGTCGTACGACCCGGCGGAGGGCTGTCGTACGACCCGGCGGGGGGCGGCGGGCGGCTGCCCAGCTCTCCGGCTGCTGCCCGGCC